>JBGVUE010000005.1 GCA_041861885.1 Haloimpatiens sp. FM7315 | reverse complement strand
ATCTTGCTAATTCTGCTTCTGAGAGTAAATAAGTCTCCATAACTGTTAAAAATTTATTTTTAGGGGTTACAACTCTTTTCCCAGTGTTATTCTCAGTATTTTTAGGGTTTCCAGCTTTTGTTTTCCATGTTTGTAATGTAGATTTGCTTACACCTGTTTCTTTTGATAAATCTGAAACTGATATGTTTTCAGGTGGTAACATTCTTGCTATTAACTTTTCTTTTTCCAATTTACTATATCTCTTATTTATACCATTGCCTTTTGTCATAGGTACATCTCTCCTCTTTGTTCGAGAATATCATACATTATCTCCTACGACAACTATCTTAACATAGGGGGGCTCTCGCATACCCTCTATGAGTCTGCATTTTCTCCTTTTTTAGAATACGATACATAGTAGATTCAGAGGCAATATATATCCCTCTGTCAACTAGTGCTGGAACTATCTGTGATGGTGGTAAATCAGCGTATTCTGGAAGTTTAACGGTCTTTAGGACACTTTTATATTCAGCATCAGTGAGCTTGTTACTTGGAGAATTTCTCTTAATAATAGGTCTCATGTCCCTCCGTATTTCCTGTCCTGTGCACCATCTCTCATAAGTCCTAGAGCTTATCCCTACGGTTTTACAGGCTACTTCTAATCGAGCACCTTTTTCTCTAGCTTCATCTATTAAATTAACTATTGCTATGCGATCTGAGTGGTCTATTAATCTTCCACGTTGTCCACTAAGATCGCTTGTAACTTTTTTCTAAGAACTAGTAATGCTGCCGTTTCTGCTAGTGCTTTTTCTTTAAAACGCAAATCTTTCTCTAGAACTTTTATTCTCTTAGCAATATCTTGCTAATTCTGCTTCTGAGAGTAAATAAGTCTCCATAACTGTTAAAAATTTATTTTTAGGGGTTACAACTCTTTTCCCAGTGTTATTCTCAGTATTTTTAGGGTTTCCAGCTTTTGTTTTCCATGTTTGTAATGTAGATTTGCTTACACCTGTTTCTTTTGATAAATCTGAAACTGATATGTTTTCAGGTGGTAACATTCTTGCTATTAACTTTTCTTTTTCCAATTTACTATATCTCTTATTTATACCATTGCCTTTTGTCATAGGTACATCTCTCCTCTTTGTTCGAGAATATCATACATTATCTCCTACGACAACTATCTTAACATAGGGGGAAAAGACACCTTAATAAGCCTTAGGAATAAATTAATTATGGACTTAGAGCTTGAAATAAGAACTGTAAGTACTGATTCTTTTGTAATGGTTGATACTAATAGATATAGTGTTCCTGTACAATTTGCAGATAGAAAAGTGAAAGTTAGAATAGTATATGGTTATTTATTAGAAATATTTGATTTGAATTTAGTTTTGATAAAGAGATACCTTCTTTTGACTGGAAGATATGAAAAGCACGAAGTGCCTGATGATTATGAAGCTATCGCTTCAAAGGTACCAAAATCTATTCCAGAACTAAAAAGAGTCTTTGAAAATACATTTAAACACGGTAGGAATTTTTATGAGTTATCATCAAAAGTAACTAAGCAGCCAAGTTTTCATGCTCGAGAGTTTCTTAAATTAAAGGATTTGTATAGTGTCGAAGACCTTGATATTATTCTTAAACACTGCATTGAAAACAATATTTTTAGGATTGAAAATATAAAATCTACAATTAAAGAAAAATATCTAAATCTTATAATTGAACATGAAAAAGTAGAGTTATCTCTTTCGAAGAAAACGGCAACTAAACATACCTTGAATAATGAAAAAGAGTTAATAAGAGAGCTTTCTTACTATGGAAAAGGAGCACATTATGACAGCTAAAGTAAAAGATTTAAATGTTGAAATAAGGACACTGTTAAAGCAATTCAAGCTTCCTGATGTATATGAAAGATATGATGAAGAAATTGAAAATGCAATAGAGAAAAATATAGGATATAGAGAGTTTTTGTACAAGTTATTAAAGGTTGAAGAACAAGGCAAAAAAGAGCGTCTAGCTCAAAGAAATATTAAAAAAGCTTGTTTTGATGGACATAAAACTATAGAATCTTTTGATTTTGACTTTCCTAAAGGTATAAATCAATCAAAGGTTCTTGATCTAACTACATTGAGCTTTATGGAAAAGCATGAGAATCTTGTGTTTATCGGTCCGCCTGGCGTAGGAAAAAGTCACTTAGCTGAAGGGATTGGCATAAAAGCATGCCATTGTGGAAAATCAGTGTTCTTTGCTAATGCTATTGATTTAGTAGATGATCTGTATGGTGCTATCGCACTTGGCACATTAAAGCAAAAATTCGCTAAGCTTGCCAAAATAGATTTATTAATCATTGATGACATAGGGTATTTAAAAATGGATAAAGAAAAAGAGAGCATTTTTTTCAATTAATCCGCCAAAGATATGAAAAAAGCTCCCTAATAGTTACCACAAATTTACCCTTTAATAGATGGGATGAGATATTTACCAGTGAACTTGCAGCAAGTGCAGTACTTGATAGGCTTCTACATCATTCCCATGTAATAAGTATAACAGGCGATAGCTATAGAGTAAATAGGCATTTTGAGGAGGTATAGCAATTGAAGAATAATATTGAAATAGATTTTGATGAGTTTGTAAATATCCTTAATGAAAAAGGTAAAAGCGAGGCTGTTTTGTTATCAAGAAAAAAGTATGATCTTAGCTTTCAACAAGTCAGACGGAGGCTTCTTAAGTTAACAGATTACTGTTATGACTCTTCTCAAAGAATATATATACATAAGAGTAAGGTGGCTGTAGATTCTGGTTTTATGACTATAGATGAGCTTAATAGTTCAATTCCTAAAGAAAATACACATAAAGGATTTATGTCCTTATCAGGGCATGTCCCTAATTCAAGCTTTGATGAATTGATTAAAGAACTTATTAAAGATAGGTTAATGGAACTAAATAAATATGTTTCTATTAATCATGAAACAAAGACTTTAATAATTAACACTAAAAATCTAAAAAAAGATTGTTTTGACTTAGTTGAAATTTAAACTCTAGGGGGTCAAAATTCAACGTAAAAAGGGGTCAGTTTTACTTGACAATCTACACCAATTTGGTATTAAGTCTTGATATTGAACCTTAACATGAGATGTATTTAAATTGTACAACATATCTAACTCTTTTGTTTTTGCTTTCATTGAACCTTAACATGAGATGTATTTAAATACAAAAAGTCAAGTAAATTTTTCTATTTTCAAAAATATTGAACCTTAACATGAGATGTAATTAAGTAGCGAACCCAAATCTGTGATTTGGTGTGAGTCACTTACTCAGATGAAGAAATGAATCTGAGTTTCATAAATTTAGAGCCCAAATCTATGATTTGGTGCCAGTCGCTTACTCCTTTGAGGTGACGAAAAGAAGATTCATAAAACATTACTATTGAGATACTGAAAAATAATATTTTGTATTAAGTGTATCTGCAGTAAATAAAAGATTCTCCCTAGGATAATGAATTATTATAGGGAGGATCTTTTATTATTTTGAGTTTTTCCACTTTATAAAATACACTAAAGAACAAATAAACCATGCTATAGCAGCGAGTATTCCTAGTGCGCTGTTACTAGATACTTTTAGTGCTGAAACACATACTACTAAAGCTGCAATGCTTAATACAAGAAAACTCTTTTGTCTCATAGTAATCCTTCTCTCTTCTAGTAAATACTAATTATCTATAATTAAAGAATCTATATAATATTATTGCATAGTTATGTTTTTGGTACAATATTTACAAATAAACAAAAGCATAAGAAAAAAAGAAATATATTCTTGAAATGAGTCTTATAAACATTTAACTTATAATTTCTATAAAATGATATAATATTAGAATGGATTATTAAGATAGGGGTGTTACAATATGAAAAACATAGAAGTTGTCGCAGCGGTTATAAAAAAACAAGATAAAATATTTGTAACTAAAAGAGGTTATGGTGAGTTTTTAAATATGTGGGAGTTTCCAGGGGGAAAATTGAGAAAGGAGAAACAAGAGAGCAGGCTCTTAAACGTGAAATTAAAGAAGAGCTAGAGCTTGATATAAATGTAGATAAATTTTTGACTACTATAGATTATGATTATTCAAACTTTCATCTTACAATGCATTGCTTTATGTGTACTGTAAATGGTGGGAAACTGCATCTAAATGCTCACAATGAAGTTAAGTGGATAACTTTAGAGGAAAAGGACAAGCTTAACTGGGTTCCCGCTGATATAAAAGTGCTTAAAGAGCTCTAAAAATATAAAATTTGAAGCCTAAAGTAATCATCATTAAAGTTTATGGAGTACTTTAGGCTTTTTTTAAGAAATAATGTATTCAAATATATCTTCTCTTATTGGAGTGTACAATTGATATTGGATTTCTACAGCAGTTTTGTTTGTGTTTGGCATTATAATATCTTTTAGATCTCCTAGGGCTTTGATTTTGCCCAAATAGTAAAATTCTTTAGATATTTTGTCATCTTTATTTTTTCTAACAAACAAGTCCATTTCAATGCCATTTTCTTCTGAAGTATAGGCCTTTATAACATCCTCTGATTTAGAAGTTCGTCCTGATTTTGATAGTGCAATCAGTCTTGAAGGTGATATAAATCTATCTTCATATTTTATGGAGTCAGTAATGGTTTCTGATTTTTGATAATTTATAAATACAGGGTAGGTTTTAGTTTTCTTGTCATATTTATAGCCCCCAATATTAAGAGGAACCTCACTTTTTTCCCAATCTAAAAGTCTCATTACATCATCATAGGTGTATTTTTCATATAGTTTAAAGTTGGTATTCATATAAAGGGTGCTGTAGCGACTTTTATATCTATTTATGCCAAATTCAATTAATTCTTCAACCATAGTTTTAAAGTCTATATTCTCCATACATTTTTTAAAAATAGTTGAAACTTTGTACCTGTCCCCAAGCTTGTCTAAAAAAATGCAGTCTTTATAAGTGCTTTTATTACTGCCACAGGGAAATCTGTTTGTAAGCACGTTGTAAACACAGGTTTCTGTGGTATTTTTAAAACAAATGTTGTACTGATTTTTTAAGGTTTCCTTTAACACTGTCATTAAATCGCAGTTTTCATTACAATTTAGTGCGCATTTAATCATTAAAAGCTCGTGAATTTTTTTGCCACTTCCAAGCTTTTTAGAAATAAATTCTATAAACTTTTCTTCAATAGAGCTTAGTTTTATTTTATAATCCTTTTCGTATTTTTTTAGAAATGCATAATAAGAGCCTAAGGATTTATTTTCAAAAATTCTTAAAACATCAATGGCTTCATATAAATCAAAGTCTTTTAGAGTTGGAATTTTACCAAGCTTTCTTTTAAGGGCGTTATAGCTTTCTTTAAGGATTTTTATGTCGTTAAAATTAGCAGTATCAATGGATTCAAAAATCCGCTTTTTAGAAATTTCATCAAAGTTAACAGTAGAGCAGCCTGGAATTAGCCTGTTACCTTCAAGTACATATTTTCTAATAGTGTCTTTGTTATAACTTTTGTCACCAGAAAGTGCTATGGGAATCAAAAATTATTTTTATAATTTCCAACAAAGTCTAAAACTACAACATATTCTTTAAAGTTATATTTTCTAAGACCTCTTCCTAGTTGCTGTACAAAAATAATTGCTGATTTAGTAGGCCTTAGCATTATAACTTGATTAACGGAAGGAATATCCACTCCTTCGTTAAAAATGTCTACAGTAAAGATGTAGTCTAGTGAATTTAAAGGGGCATCTTGTTCTAAACGGGATACGGCTTCATAACGCTGAGTTTGAGAATCTTCTCCAGTTAAAGCAACTGTGTTATAGCCCTGTTTGTTAAATTTTGAGGATAATTCATAAGCCTCTTTTTGTTTCCGCAAAACACCAGACCTTTTACTCTATCTCCGCAGTATCCGTAAAAGTTAATTTTATCAATAATGTGCTGAACTCTTTTATCAGATACTAAATTGTTAAAACTGGTGGTATCATTTATAAAAGTGCCATCTACTTTAATATCAGTTATTCCAAAATAGTGAAAAGGACATAGCAAATCCTCTTCTAAGGCTTCTTGTAGTCTAATTTCATAGGCAATATTGTGGTCAAACATTTTAAATATATCAAAATCATCATTTCTCTCTGGTGTTGCAGTCATGCCTAGTAAAAATTTTGGCTCAAAGTAATTAAAAACCTTTTGATAGCTTGAAGCACCAGCTTTATGAACTTCATCAATAATTATGTAATCAAACTGAGTTTTAGAAAAAGCATGTAAAACTTCATCCTTTGAAAGGGTTTGAATTGTAGTAAATAAAAAATCTTTATCTGTGTTATGAGAATTACCTGAAAGAATTCCCATACTTTTTGTGTCTCCAAAGACATTTTTAAAGCTTTCAAGAGCTTTCAAGGCTATTTGTTCTCTGTGTATTATGAATAAGACTCTTTTGGCATTGTAATTTCTAGCGTCAAAGGCAGATAAATAGGTTTTACCTGTGCCAGTAGCTGAGATTAAAAGGGCTTTTTTAGCACCTTTTTTTCTGATATTATCTAAAGCGTTAATTGCAGAAACCTGGAGTTTATTTGGCTTTAATTTATACTGAGAAATTCTTTTTATTTTGCTTTTTCTAAAGGATTCTCTTTGTTTTAAATATATTTTTTCATAAGAAGTTATAAAAGAATCTGTTAGTATATCTGAATCAGCCCACATTGAGTTAAATTCACTTATGACTCCTTTAGTTAGAGAACCTGCTTCTAAAGAGGAGAATTTTACATTCCATTCTTTATTTTTAGTTAGTGCGCTTTGCGTAAGATTTGAACTTCCCACTATAATTTTATAGTGATCCTTGTGTTTAAAGATATAGCCCTTGGTGTGAAAGCTATCTTTCAAATACATTTTCATTTCAATGTTTGAAAAACTCAAAAGTTTTTTTAGTGCCTTTGGTTCACTGAAATTAAGATAATCTGTAGTTAGAATTTTGCCCTGTACTCCTCTATTTTCTAAAATTTTCAAGGTCTCAAGAAGAGGGGTAACTCCACTTTGGGTAATAAATGCTACAGATATCATAAAGCTAGTGCATTTTAAAAGTTCAGAGGTTAAACTAGTTAACACCTTAGTGGCTTTTTTATAATCATTTACTATAAGTTCTGGTCGCAGTGCTAGGTTAGAATCTATTACATAGTTTATTAAACCTGTTTCACTGGATTTTATAATATCTTTAGAAATACTTTCTGAGGTGTTATTAAGTTCAGCTTCTTTGTATGTAAATGCAGAGTTTATGCTTTTCTTTGTCTGTGTTTTAAGATTTTCACTTGCTATTTTATTCATAGTAATCCTTCTTTCAAAAGCTTTATAGGATGTCTTAAATATAATAGATTTTAGAATTAAAGGCAAGCAAAGGATTTAATGGATAATATAATAAAAGACTGTGCATTAAAAGAAAAATACTTTTAATGCACAGTCTTTATTTTGATGTGCCTCTAGTTAATTCTATTATTCAATTTAAGTTTGTATGTATAGTTTAAATTCATTTATATTACAATTCCGAAGGCATATACAACAACAATAGCGCTTATTGCAACTGTTACTAGATTTTTTTCTAAATATGCAAGAAACAAGGCTACAGCTGTTCCTGCAATTGCAGAGGGTAAATTTTGTGTTGAATAAAATATAGCGGGAAATGTCATAGCTCCTAGTACTGCAAAGGGTACATAGAATAAAAAAGATTTTATAAATTTTGATTTTATGTTACCTTTAACAAATATAAGGGGAAGCACTCTTGGAAGATATGTTACAAGTGCCATTAAAAGTACTGCTATAAACATTTTCATCATAGGTCTTCACCTTCTCTTGGGAAAAGTATAGCTCCCATAACAGAGGCTGCAATAGTTGCAATCATAATTCTCCAACCACCGGATATTGTATTTAATATAGGTAGCCATGTAAAAGCACAACTTATAAAGATAGCAGTTAGAGTGATGCAAGCAGCTGCCTTTGATTTTTTAGAAGAAGGAACTAAAAGTGCAATAAACATAGCATATAGTGCAATTCCCATAGAACTTTGTAGTAATTTAGGAAGATGTGAGCAAGATACTGCTCCTAATACTGTGCCTAGTGACCAACCCAAAAATGGACCTGTTATTAAACCCATCATATAAGAAAATGTTAATTTATCTTTTTCCATTGCTGCAATTGAAAATATCTCATCTGTAATTCCAAAGGCTAAAATGCTTTTCTTAGACAATGAAATATCAGATTCAAGTTTTTGCGAAAGAGATAGTGACATAAGAAAATATCTTATATTAATTATAAATGTAGTAAAGGCTATCTCTACTAAAGATGCATTTGATATTATAAGGTTTGTACCTGCAAATTGACCTGCTGAGGTTAAATTGGATACTGATATAAATATTGTAAGCCAAACGGGAATTCCCCCATTAACAGCCATAATTCCAAATGTAAATGCCACGGGTATGTAACCTAAACAAATTGGAAGTCCGGTTTTTAAACCAGAGAAATAATTTGAATTATAATTTAGACTATTCCCAATAGAAATATCATTTTGTAATGCATAATCGTTTTTCATTTTTCCACCTGCCGTAAATTATATATAGTTTGTACACGAAGATGATTATAAAACAATATAATGTTAAATACAAAACAATTTATTACAAATTGCAATTGTTTTCATATAAAAACAAAGATTCATTATTCATTATGATTACTTAAGAATTTATTTCGAAAAATAATTCAAATTTCTAAAAATTATGATTTAAAATAAAAATAAAAAAATTAAGAAAACAGTGAGACGTAGAGAATTAAAATAATTTAAACGATAACATGACTAAAATATTAAAAATTTCAATTTGATATTTTAATAAAAACCCTGTATTATTTATAAAAATATCAAGTGAATCCTTTTGCCATAGGGCTAAAGGTTCTTTTTTTATCTAGATTTTTTAATATGTAAAAAGGGGGCAATACTTATGTATACATTTATTGGAGGGCTATTAGTTCTTTTAGCTGGATACCTTTTCTTTTCAAAGTATGTTGAAAAACAATTAGATGCTCGTGAAAATGTTAAGACGCCAGCCTATGAATTAAATGATGGTGTGGATTTTATTCCCATGCCAACTTGGAAAGTTTATTTAATACAATTTCTTAATATTGCAGGTCTTGGACCTATTTTTGGGGCATTGATGGGAGCTTTATACGGTCCTATAGCATTCCTTTGGGTAATAGCTGGTTGCGTTTTAGGGGGAGCTACTCATGACTATGTATCTGGAATGATTTCATTAAGACATAAGGGGGCTAGTCTTTCTGAAATATATGGCTTATATCTTGGTAAAAATGTACAAAGCATAATGAGAATTATTACAGTTTTTTTCTGTATAATTGTAGGCGTTGTATTTGTTGCTGGTCCTGCTGGACTTTTGAATACTTTAATTCCAACTAAATTTGGAATAAATCTATGGATAGCTATTATTTTTATATACTATTTTTTAGCAACTATATTACCGGTAGACGTCATTATAGGTAAAATCTATCCTGTGTTTGGAATATGCTTAGCTTTTATGGCTATAGGAGTTGGAGCTGCTTTATTTATAAAGGGATATCATATTCCTGAAATTCAGTTCTCTAATTTACATCCTAAGAGTGTATCTATGTGGCCAATGATGTTTGTAACTTTAGCTTGCGGAGCTATATCTGGGTTTCATGCTACTCAGTCTCCTATGATGGCAAGGTGTATGAAAAATGAAAAAGATGGCAGAAAAGTTTTCTATGGAGCTATGATAACTGAAGGTGTTGTTGCTATGGTTTGGGTAGCAGCAGGACTTGCCTTTTATAAAGGAACCCCAGGGCTTGGAGAAATAATACTGGGAAAGGCAGGAGCAGCAGGAGCTGTATTTGAAATATCAAATACACTTTTGGGAAAACTGGGTGGAGCCTTGGCTATAATGGGAGTAATTGTATGCCCTATAACTACTGGAGATACTGCTTTTAGAAGTGCTAGGCTAGCACTAACTGATATATTAAATTATCCTCAAGAAAAAATAGCTAACAGGTTAGTTGTTGCAGTTCCTATGTTTGCAATTGGTGTATTTTTAACCTTTGTAAAATTTCCAATACTTTGGAGATATATGGGGTGGTTAACTCAGGCTTTTGCTATGGTAACCCTTTGGGCTTCTTCCGTGTATTTTTATGAAAAAAGAAAAAATTACTGGATAACATTAATACCTGCATTGTTTATGACTTTGGTATGTGTAAGTTATATAATTCAGGCTCCAGAGGGATTTAAGTTATCTTCTAGCTTTTCAAATGTAACTGCTTTTATTGTGGCTTTAGTTTTTTTAGTAGTGTTTTTTGTAAAAGTAAAGAAGAGAGATTTTTCAAAAGAAAGTTTAGCTAAAGAGTGATTAAAATATAAAAGATGCTTATTTAATTATATTGATTAAATAAGCATCTTTTTGTTGTTTTTGTTGCAAAGTAAACTTGGCATGACATAATATAGATGCCAAGTAAACTTGGCAATAAATTTTAAGGGGGTCTAATAATGAATAGAGAAGAAATCTTAGAAAGAAGCAAAACGAAAAGCATGGAGGGCTTAGTACTACTTAATAATTTAAAAGAAGTTAGAGCTGAAAAAGAGTTATCTCAATCAGAACTTGCTCAAATGGTGGGTGTATCAAGAAATACAATTAGTTCTATTGAAACAGGTCAATTTAATCCCACTGCAAAATTAGCATTAGTTCTTTGTATCGCCTTGGATAAAAAGTTTGAAGAACTATTTTACTTTGAAGAATAATAATAAACCATATACGCAGCTTTTAATTATCATAGGTATTACTATTATTTCAACTTATTTAGCTACTATTAATCCAGAAAAGAAAATTAATGAAATAGGAGCAGAATAATAAGTTAATATTTAGAGAATATTTTTATAAAAACTAGCACTTGTTATAAATATATTTAATGAGAAATAAGCGCAAGGTAAACCTAATAAATCAGATTCCTTGACTACCTTTATAAAAGAACATATAATTTAATTATTAGAGTGAGTTTATACTCTACATTATTGTTGGATTTATTAAAATAAAAAAATTGAATAGTAAACTAGGGGTGCTTGTGCAATCAGGCTGAGAATTAATCTAATGCGATGAAAACCCTCAAACCTGATCTGGGTAATGCCAGCGTAGGAATTTAGTTATGTAATATTTAAGTGCATTACTCATTTTGGAGTATGCACTTTTTTTATTAAAAATTACAAAATAAAATAAGGAGTTGGGGAAAATCTATGAAATTAGCTGAGGTTTTAGCGATTATTTTTACGGTTATTGTCTTTGTATTTAGTATAATAAAATTAAAAGGGTTCAAACTTAGTGTAAAATCAATTGTAAGGATAGGTCTTGTTGCCGCAATCACAATGGTGCTTTACATGATAAAATTAGTACCCTTTCCGCAAGGTGGGGGATGCAGTCTCCTTTCTATTTTACCCATTATGATGCTTTCAGTAATGTTTGGCATGGAAGAGGGAATAATTTGTGCAGTTATTGTAGCTTTGATTAAAATTGTCATTCAGCCACCGTACTATCCACTTCAAATTCCATTAGATTACTTTGGGTCTATGATTGCAGTTGCTTTTGTACCTTTGTTTGGTGTTGAAAATAAATTTAAAATCATACTTGGAGCTGTTTTTGCCTCAATTATATCTATTCTTTTTAGTGTGTTTTCTGGAGTTATTTTCTTTGGACAGTTTGCTCCTAAAGGTACTAATGTTTGGGTGTACTCTATTGGCTATAATGTTTTAGGTTATGGAGTTGAGGCTTTATTAAGTATAGTTGTACTTTCTATACTTCCTCTTATACACATAAAAGAAGCTATAAAAAGAGGTGAAATTAAAAGATGAGTTTCTCAAAAAAATAAAAGAAGATAAAAGAGTTATAGACTTAAGTAATAGATATATGCAGCATCCTTTTATACAAGGATTAAAATCTGGAAATTTAGATAAGAAAAAATTTAAGAAATATTTGATACAAGACTCTCTTTATCTTAAGGATTATGCTAAAGTTTATGCTTATGCATTTCTGCTTTCAGAGTCTGTAGAAGATTTGCAGTTTCTACACTCTTGTATAGGCGTTGTAGTATCAGATGAAACTAACATGCATACAAAGTATCTTAAAGATTTTGGACTAGATGTCTATAAAGTAGATAATATGAAAATAGAATCTGCTAATAGAGATTACTTAGATTATATGTTAAGCTTTGCAAAAGGAGGAGATATTAAACAAATATTTACCGCAGCCCTACCTTGTACTTTGACTTACGAGTATATTGGGAAGACTTTAAAAAAAGAATGTGGTAAAAATCTAAAGGATAACTATTATGCTCCATGGATTGAGGCCTATGCAGGGTTAGACTTTGAAAAATTTAGTGTTGATTCTTGCAGGCTTTTAGATAAAATCTGCAAGGATATTGATGAAAAAGAAGAAGAGAAATTAATTGAGATATATCTTAAGGCTTGTGACCATGAGATGAAATTTTGGGATATGAGTTTTATGCTTTAGTGATTTCTCTTTCCTATAATTTCAAATACAATTGTAAATTTCATTAAATTTATTTGGCTAAAATTAAATTTATATATTTTAAAAGGGGAGAGTTGTATGTTTAAAAATCTTTTAGAAAATTTAAAATTAAATCCACCACTTGTACATAATATTACCAATTATGTAACTGTAAATGATTGTGCTAATATTATTTTAGCCGCAGGGGGATCACCTCTTATGGCAGATGATATAGAGGAGGTTGAAGATATTGTTTCAATTAGCAGCGCTTTATATATAAATATTGGAACACTTAATAAAAGAACAGTGGAATCCATGGTAAAGGCAGGTAAAAAAGCCAATCATATTGGAATTCCTGTAGTATTAGATCCAGTAGGAGTAGGAGCTTCAAAGCTTAGAAATGAAGCTGTAAAAACTTTAATAGAAAATGTTAAATTTTCAGTTATTAAAGGAAATATGTCCGAAATTAAAGCCATGTATACTAATGCAAAAAATACTGGAGGAGTAGATGCAAAAGAGGAAGATATGGTGAATAGTGACAATATACATTCTGCTATAGAGTTTGTTAAAAAGGTTTCTAAAAGATTTAACTCAGTAATAGCAGCAACAGGGGCTATTGATATTGTGTCTGATGGAAATAAAGTTACTTTAATTAAAAATGGACATCCTATGATGTCAAGAATTACTGGTACAGGTTGTATGACAGGAAGCGTTATAGGAGTTTACTTGGGTTCTAACAAAGAAGATGCTTTTGCCTCTACAGTAATTGCTATAACTTCAATGGGTTTAGCTGGTGAGAAGGCCTATGAAAAGGTAACAGAGAAAAAAGAGGGACTTTCAAATTTCAGAACTTATTTAATTGACGCTATAAGTTTAATGGACTTAAAGACTTTGGAAGAGGGTGCAAAGATTGAAAATAGATAGTAAATCAATGATGCTTTATCTTGTAACAGATAGAAGCTGGTTAGGAGAAAAAAATTTAATTAATGAAGTTAAAAAAACTTTAATAGAAGGAGTAACTTTTCTTCAGCTTAGAGAAAAGGATTTAGATGATGAGAGTTTTTTAAAATCTGCTATAGAGATGAAAAAACTAGCAAAAAAATATAAAGTGCCTTTTGTGATAAATGATAACATAGATGTGGCTGTAAAGTGTGGTGCTGATGGTGTTCATATAGGACAAGAGGATATGCCTTTAAATGAAGCCAGAAAAATTATAGGTGAGGATAAAATTTTAGGAGTCTCAGTGGGAACTGTAGAAGAGGCCAAACTTGCAGAAAAACTTGGTGCGGATTATTTAGGAGTTGGAGCAATATTTACAACTAGTACTAAGAAAGATGCAAGAAATATATCCCATGAAACTTTAAAAAACATTTGTGATTCAGTAAGTATACCTGTAGTTGCAATCGGTGGAATTACAAAGGATAACATAACTTCACTAGAAGGAAGCGGCGTTAATGGAGTTGCTGTGATTTCAGCTATTTTAGCTCAAAGTGATGCAGCTAAGGCTACAAAGGATTTAAAAAGTATTTGCGAAAAAATATTTTAGTGGATATAGAGAAGATGGATTTTATTTTAAAAGTTTGTTTTAGGATAAAGGGATTTAGTTAGGAGTGTTAATAATGAAAAAAGTACTAACCATAGCAGGTTCCGATTGTAGTGGTGGAGCAGGTATTCAGGCGGATTTAAAAACTATAATTGCAAATAAATGTTACGGAATGAGCGTTATAACTGCCCTAACAGCTCAAAATACTACGGGAGTTTATGGCATAGAAACTTGTTCAAAGGATTTTGTTAAAAATCAAATGGATTGCATTTTTAAAGATATTTTTCCTGATGCAGTGAAAATAGGAATGGTTTCTTCTATTGAAGTTATTGAAGCAATAAGTGAAAAGTTAAAGGAATATAAAGCTAAAAACATAGTAGTTGATCCTGTAATGGTGTCAACTTCAGGAAGTAAGCTTTTAGAGGATGATGCCATAGATAAATTGTTAAAGGATCTAATACCACTTGCAAAGGTTATTACTCCTAATTTGTTTGAGGCAGAAATACTTTGCGGTTTTAAGATTAAAACCACTGAAGATATGATAAAAGCTGCTAAGAAAATAGGAGAAAACTTTAATGGACATATATTAATTAAAGGTGGTCATCTTGAGGATAATGCCAATGATTTATTGTTTTCAAAGGGAGAGATTTTCTGGTTTCAAGAGGAAAAAATAGATAACCCTAATACTCATGGTACTGGCTGTACACTATCTTCAGCAATTGCAAGCAATCTTGCAAAGGGGTATAGCGTGAGAGATAGTATAAAAAACAGCAAAGATTATATAACTGGAGCGCTAAGGGCAAATTTAAACCTTGGAAAGGGAAGTGGTCCACTAGATCACGGCTATAAGATAGGTTAAGCTTTAGTGATTTCTCTTTCTCATAATTTCAAATACAATTCTAAATTTCATTAAGTTTATGTGGCTAAAATTTCATAACTCGTTTCACTCAGACAATGAAATTTATTAACGCCAAATAAACTTAATTCAATAAGAATAGTAGTATTTCATTATAATGAAGAGAGAAATCAAAAGCCTAACCGAGGATAACTGAAGGAAGCTTTAGTGATTTCTCTTTCTTATAATTTACGCCATAAAAAAAGCCATGAACTTAATTAATAGTTCATGGCTTTTTTCATTTTACGAAGGAAATTATACCACTTAAACTTGAAATTATACCACTTACTTTTTCTGGGTTTACATTGAAAAATATACTTAATATAATGTAAATGTGGGGAGGGAAAATATGAAGATACAACTTGAAATAAGTAACAAAATTGAAGAAAATGAGATTATCATTAGGTGTAATGAGGTTAATGAGGAGATAAAAAAACTTCAGATTATGATTCAAGATATTTTAAGCCATAAAGAACATATCGTTTTTTATAAAGATGAGGTTGAATATTATCTTAGTTTAGAAGAAATCTTGTTTTTTGAAACAGAAGAAAATAAGATATATGCCCATACAAGAGATGATGTCTATAACGTAAAATACAAGCTTTATGAGCTTGAAGAGATTTTGCCAAGGAATTTTATAAGGGTGTCTAAGTCCACAATTTTAAATTTAAATCATATTTACTCCATAACACGTAGTATTACCTCTTCAAGTAAGGTGGAATTTCAAAATACTCATAAACAGGTGTATGTTTCAAGGTATTATTATAAGATGTTAAAAAATGAATTAAAAGAAAGGAAAAGATAATATGAAAAAAATGAATGGTTTTGGGGGATCACTTTTATCCTAATAGGTGCTTTTATTATTGTAAATAAGCTTGGTTATTTTAGTGATGTGAATATAATAACTATATTATTAACAGCTGCTTTAGTAATAACAATTGTAAAAAATATTTTTAAAATGGAATTTGCAGGAATAATCTTCCCTATAGCTTTTCTTTGTATAATTTATGATGAAGAGCTTGGAATTACTAGGATTACTCCTTGGACTGTGCTTCTAGCTGCACTTTTTTTAACAATTGGTTTTTCTATGATTTTTAATAGAAACAAGTTTAAATTTCATTATCATTCAAAGGATAATGAATATAAATTTGAAGAAATTGATGTAGAAGATACTAGTTATATTAAATATAAAAACTCTTTTAATGCTAGCATTAAATATATTAACTCCGATAATTTTGAAAGTGCAGATTTTCAGTGTTCCTTTGGGGCTATGAAGATTTATTTTGATAATGCAGTTATGGTTAATGACAGTGCTACTGTAAGGTTAAATGCGTCTTTTTCAGGAGTTGAATTATATGTGCCAAGAAACTGGAAGGTTTTAAATAAAGCTAATCTGTGTTTAAGTTCTGTTGATGAAAAGAATAGACCTTCAGAGTTAGGAGAAAAGACTTTAATATTAACTGGGGATATTAAATTTGCAGGGGTAGAGATTATTTATATATAAGAGTATAATGGTGTAAATGGAACAAATATACAATTTGGAGTGAGCATAATGGTATACTTTTTAACGGCTTTATACTGTGAAGGAAAAGATATAATTGAACATTACAAGATGAAAAAGATTATGGAGGCTACAAAATTTCAGGTGTTTAAAGGGGAAGATGAAATTTTAGCTATAAGTGGAACTAGTGCGGTAAATGCCATTGCTGCAACTACGTATTTACTTACTAAATTTAAGTATGGTGAAAATGATATATTTGTAAATGTTGGACTTTCGGGGTGTTTTAAAGAGGAAGTTACTAAAGGTAGTGTATTTTTATGCAATAAATTAATAAATGGTTTTTCAAAAAGAGCTTTTTATCCAGATATGTTATTTAGACATCCTTTTAAAGAGGGAAGTTTGGAGTCTTTTGCAAAAATTGTAGATAAATCTGAAAAACTTAGGAATGAAACAGATATGGTTGATATGGAGGGAGCCTTTTTTTATGAGGCTGCCTCTATGTTTATTTCTCCCCAAAATATTTATGTAATAAAAATTGTGTCAGACAATTTAAACCCAAGGTCGGTTACTAAGGAACTAGTTTACAATTTAATGAAGCAAAATATGCCAAAGGTTTATGCTTGGCTTAGAGATAGAAGAGAATTTAAAGTTTACTCTAAAGAGATTTTAAATTCAAAGGAGAATAAAATTTTAGAAAACTTATCTTATAATTTAAGGCTTACAACTACTATGAAGTATCAATTAAAAAAGCTCTGTAAGCAGTACAAGATAAGAAATGGACAAGTAGTTTCTAAAGTTAGAGAGTATTCTCTATTAAAGTGCAAGTCTAAAATAGAAGGGAAGCGGGCTTTTGGAGAACTTAAAGAAAAACTTATGGAACTTTAAATTTTCACATATTTATGTGGAAAAAGAGGCTTCAAATTATCCTATTACAGATAGAATAATTTCCTTTTTGAAAACAGTAAGATTGTAAAAATAGATCATTATAAGGACGTATTTTGTAGAAAAAATCAAAATTATGTACTTCAGAAAAACAGCCCAAAGCTCATACTTGCAGTGAAGAAAAGCAATTTGGTTTATGAGGGCTCAGATATGTGTGATAGCTTTGGAAATAATAATTTTTATTACACCTCTGTTGTTATGAACTGTGTTTATAACTGTGAATATTGCTATCTTCAGGGGATGTACCCTTCTTCTAATATTGTGATTTTTGTAAATATCGAAGACACTATAAGAGAAGTAGAAGAAATGTTAAAGCATCATCCAGTATATCTTTGCGTTTCTTACGATACAGATTTAATGGCTATAGAAAACATTACGGGCTTTATACATAAGTGGGCTGAGGTTTCAAAAAATACAATAATTTTAAAATGGAAATTAGGACTAAAAGTGCAAATTTTAATCTCATTTGTGACCTTATTCCTGATGATAATATCATTTTAGCATGGACGTTATCTCCAAATGAAATTATAAAAGAATTTGAGAAAAATACCCCTCCTTTAGAAAAAAGGCTTTTAAGCATAAGAGAGGCAATAGACAAAGGTTGGAAGGTAAGGCTATGCTTTGATCCTATTTTGTGTGTAAAAAACTATGAGACTTTATATAGACAATGTGTTAAAGTAACTTTTGATTTTTTAGAGGGAAGAGAGGTCTTTGAGGTAAGTCTTGGAGTCTTTAGACTTTCAAAAGAATACTTAAAGACCATGAAAAAACTAAGAAGAAATTCAAAAATATTAGCTTATCCTTTTGAAGACAATGAGGGAAGCTGCACTTATAGTGAAAAGCATATTAAAAAAATGATTGACTCTGTTAAAGAGGAACTTTTAAAATACATAGAAATAGATAAAATATATATTTAATGTTAGGAGTTTTAGATATGAAATCTGCAATAGTTACAGGGGCTTCCTCTGGAATAGGACTTGAGATTACAAAGGGGCTTTTAAAAGACAATTATAAGGTTTATGGCTTTGCCAGAGACTTTTCTAAAACCGATATAGAAGATGAAAATTTGATTAAAGTTGTTTGTGATATTATAAATACTTCTTTATTAGAAGAGAAGGTTAAGGAGATAAAAAGTAAAGATAAAGAGATAAAGCTTTTGGTTAACAACGCAGGGGTGGGCTATTTTGGACCGCATGAGGAGATTAATCCTAAAAAACTTCATGCTATGATAGCTACAAATTTAGAGGCACCTATAATTTTAACCCACTTACTTTTAAGGGAGCTTAAGAAAAACCAAGGCTATATAATAAATATATCTTCAATAACTGCAAAGAAATCAAGTCCTATTGGATGTGCTTATTCAGCTACAAAGGCTGGATTAAGTCATTTTAGTGAGGGATTGTTTGATGAAACTAGAAAATATGGAGTTAAAGTTATAACCATTCATCCTGACATGACAAAAACGGATTTTTATAGAAATGCAAATTTTAAAGAAGGAGATGAAGAGGATTCTTATATAACTTCAAAGTGCATTGAAGGTGCGCTTGAAATGGCCTTAAATCAAAGAGAAGGTACGGTTATTACGGATTTAACTATAAGGCCTCAGAGGCATAAAATTGGCAAAAGATAAATTTCACTATTAGACATAACTTGCATAAGACCCATTAGATTACATAAGATTAAGCTAGGGTTTTACATGACATATGTTTATGCTTAATATATAATAATAAAGTACTAAAGATTTTAGAAAGGAGGGTTAATAGATGATATGAAAAACAATGAGCTGAAAAAAATAGGGGAAATTTTTAGTGATTCTAAAATTAAAGGAAACATAAATGATGCCATAGTTAAAGCTGTGGTTTTAAATAAAAAAACAAGGCACTTAAAGATGGAAATAAGTGCAGAAAAATATATTGATATAAGTGAATTTGAAGAGACTAATAAGTTTATAAGAAGAAAATTTATGTTAGAAGATTCTACTATTTGTGTTAGCTACATAGAGGGTACAAAGAAAAAACCTATAGAGGAAGAACTAAAAAAATTATATTGTCCATGTGTAGTAAATACCCTATGTTTAAGACAATTTTAAGTAAGAGTAAATTTGCTGTAGAAAATGACATCATAAGTTTTAATTTTAATATACAAGCTTCAGATTTTTTGAAATCCATGGATTATCATAGAAAACTCCAGGAACAAGTAAAAAATCTTTATGGAAATTCTTATAAAGTTAATTTTATAGATAATATAAGCAGCGAAGAATTAATCCTTCAAGAAAAAGAAAATCAGAAGGAAGTTTTAGCTGCTTTAAAAGAAATTGCCAGGGATTATGAGATTAATTCAAAATCCTCTAAAAATAATTCAGATAAGAAAGATAAAGTAACTAAAGGAAAAGCTGAATTAGAAGACAAGAAAATTGATTCTCTTGTTATACTTGGAAGAAAACCAAAGTATAAGGAAACAATAGTGAAAATCAATGATATAACCCCAGATGAGGGTAGAGTAGCTATAGAGGGAGAAATATCAAATACAGAAACTAGAGAGCTAAAAAGCGGTAAAACCTTAGTATCCTTTGATTTATATGATGGAGTTAGTTCTATGACCTGCAAGGCCTTTTTGAAACCTGAGGATAGGGATGAGGTACTTGACAGAATTAAGAAGGCAAAAGGACTTAGGCTTATGGGTAATGCAAGTTTTAGTAAGTTCTCAGGTGAAGTTGAGATGATTGCAAATATAATTATAGAAACAGAAGGAATAAGAAGAATAAAGCGTCAAGACAATTCAGAGGTTAAAAGAGTGGAGCTTCACATGCATACAAAGATGAGTCAAATGGATGCTATGACAAGTGCCACAGATTTGATAAAAAGGGCTATGAGCTGGGGAATGAAGTCCATTGCTTTAACAGATCACGGAGTTGTACAAGCCTTCCCAGAGGCTCACAAACTTCTTGGAAGAGATAATCCTGATATGAAGATTTTATACGGGGTAGAGGCTTACTTAGCTCCAGATAAAAAACCTTCTGTAAAAAATATTAAGGGACAGAGTATTGATACAACTTATTGTGTACTTGACTTAGAAACCACTGGATTTTCAGCAAAAACAGAGAAAATTACTGAAATAGGTGTTATGAAGTATAAAGATGGCAAGGTCATTGATGAATTTAGCACTTTTGTAAATCCAGAAAAGCCGATACCTTTAAGGGTTGTAGAAGTTACTAATATAACTAACGACATGGTAGCTGAGGCAGAGACTATAGACAAGGTATTTCCTAAACTTCTTGAATTTATTAAGGGAAGCGTTTTAGTAGCTCATAATGCGGAATTTGATATAGGATTTTTAAAACAAAATGCTAAGGTTTTAGGTTATGATTTTGATTTTACTTATTTAGATACCTTAACTTTAGCCCAGGAACTTTTTCCAGAGTTTAAAACTTACAAGTTAGGAAGAATTGCAAAAAATCTTTCTATTAAAGTTGAGGTTGCCCATAGAGCTTTAGATGATGTTGATACTACAGTAAAAATATTTTCAGTAATGCTTGATAAATTAAAAGAAAGAGGAGCTAAAACTCTTGAAGATATAGATTTGTATGGAACTGATGAAATATCTAAAAAAGAGGGATATAAAAAGCTAAAAACTTATCATGCTATAATATTTGCAAAAATTATGTTGGGTTAAAGAATTTATATAAACTTGTTTCTTACTCTCATTTAGATTATTTTTACAAAAAGCCTAGAATTCTTAGAAGTATGTATGAAAAATACAAAGAGGGTTTGATTTTAGGAAGTGCTTGTAGTGAAGGTGAGTTATATAAGGCAATACTTCTTGGAAAATCTGATGAGGAAGTTGAAGCTATTGCGAAATCTTATGATTATCTAGAAATTCAGCCTTTAGGAAACAATGAGTATTTAGTTAGAAATGAACAGGTAGAAAGTAGAGAGTACCTAAAAGATATTAATAAAAAGATAGTAAGCCTTGGAGATAAACTAGGTAAACTTGTAGTTGCAACAGGGGACGTTCATTTTATGGACCCTGAAGATGAAATATACAGACGTATTTTAGAGGCAGGACAAGGATTTAAGGATGCAGATAATCAGGCACCGCTTTATTTAAGGACAACTGAGGAGATGCTTTCAGAATTTGATTATTTAGGAAAAGAAAAAGCTTATGAGGTTGTTGTTACAAATACAAATAAAATAGCTGAAATGTGTGATAGGATAAGTCCAATTTCAAAAGACAAGGCAACTCCTCATATTGATGGCTGTGAGAATACCATTAAGGAAATAACCTTTGGAAAGGCTCATGAGCTATACGGAGATCCTCTTCCTGATTTGGTTCAAAAAGGCTTGATAAGGAGCTAGAATCCATTATAAAAAATGGTTTCTCTGTAATGTATATAATTGCACAAAAACTTGTTTGGAAATCCAATGAAGATGGGTATTTAGTTGGATCAAGAGGTTCTGTTGGATCTTCTGTAGTTGCGTATATGACAGGTATAACTGAGGTTAATGCTTTGCCTCCTCATTATAGATGCAAAAAATGCAAATTCTCAGATTTTAATGATTATGGAATTAAAAATGGTTTTGATTTACCAGATAAGAATTGTCCGGTTTGCGGTGAAAAACTTACAAAGGATGGAATAGACATACCTTTTGAAACATTCTTAGGCTTTAATGGAGATAAAGAGCCAGATATTGACCTAAACTTTTCTGGAGAATATCAGGCCAAGGCCCATAGATATACAGAGGTTATTTTTGGTAAAGGGACCACCTTTAAGGCAGGTACTATTGGTACTGTAGCTGAAAAAACTGCCTTTGGATATGTAAAAAAATATTATGATGAAAAAGAGATAACTGTAAATAAAGCTGAGATTACAAGAATATCTAGGGGATGTACTGGGATAAAGAGGACAACAGGACAGCATCCAGGGGGAATAATTGTTGTGCCAAAGGGAAGGGAAATATTTGAATTTTGTCCTGTACAGCATCCTGCAGATGATGCAGATTCGGATATTAAAACAACGCATTTTGATTATCACTCTATTGATCAAAACCTACTAAAACTAGATATTCTAGGACACGATGACCCTACAGTTATAAGAATGCTTCAAGACATTACAGGGATAGACCCTCTATCTATACCTATGGATGAGAAGGAAACTATGTCCATATTTTCATCTACAAAGGCTTTAGGGGTAACTCCAGAACAGATAAACTCTAAAGTAGGAACCTTTGGAATTCCAGAGTTTGGTACTAAATTTGTAAGAGGTATGCTTTTAGACACCATGCCAAAGGCCTTTGCTGATTTAATATGTATATCTGGTCTTTCTCATGGTACTGATGTTTGGCTTGGCAATGCAAAAGACCTTGTGGATAATGGAACTGTTACTTTAAGTGAGGCGGTATGTACAAGAGATGATATTATGACTTATCTTATTAAAAAAGGATTACCACCAAATACTGCTTTTAAGATAATGGAAACTGTTCGTAAGGGAAAGGTTAAAAAAGAGCCTAAATGGCCAGAATACGAAGCTTTAATGAGAAAATTTGAAGTCCCAGAATGGTATATTGATTCTTGTAAGAAGATAAAATATATGTTTCCAAAAGCCCATGCTGCAGCTTATGTAATGATGGCCTTTAGAATAGCTTGGTTTAAGGTTCATATACCAAAAGCTTATTATGCTGCTTTCTTTAGCATAAGAGCTAAGGCTTTTGATGCAGAATTTATGATTTTTGGAAAAGATAAAGTTAAAAAGAAAATGAAAGAAATTGAAGAACTAGGTCTTGCAGCGCCTCCTAAGGACAAGGATATGTTTGATGATCTTGAACTGGTTTTAGAGATGTATGAAAGAGGCTTTAAGTTTTTGCCTATTGATTTATATAAATCTGATTCTACTAAGTTTTTAGTAGAAGATGAGGGCATAAGACCACCTCTAAACAGTATTTCTGGTATGGGAAATGTGGCGGCAGAAGGTATATATAGTGCAGTTAGAGAAAAAACACCTATAAATTCTGTAGAAGACCTAAAAAAACGTGCCAAAATAGGAAATGCTGCAGCGGATCTGCTTAGAAAATTTGGATGTCTAAAGGGACTTCCAGAAAAAAATCAGTTAAGTTTTTTTGATGTAATATAAAATTAAGTATAAAAGAAAGTATGTAGAAAAATAAAAGAAATAAAAGAAATGAATTGGGTATTATAAGTGTATAATGCTCAATTTTTTTATTTTAATTTATTTAAGGTTTATGTAAGGTTTAGTTTATTAAGGTGTAAGTTTAATAGAATATAATAAACTCATAGCAAAGAAAAAGGAGGATACAATCAATGATTAAATGGGAATTTAAAAAATTGCTTAAGTCAAAGGTAGCGATAATTTCAGCAATATTATTTATTATGCTTTGTAGTTTTATGGGCTTTTTAAAACCAACTCTTGAAACAGAAAATTCTTATAGAGATAAGCAGTATAAATTAATAATTGATAATAGACCTAAAGAGGTAATTGCAAATGAAAAGTTTAATGTAAAATTTAAAAAAATAGAACAATTGGCAGAAATTAAAACTGTAGATGCTAGTCTAAAGAAGATGGCAGATGTATCAAAAAAAACAGTGGACTCTATAAAATACAAAGAATATAAGGATGTGGATTTTTATAAAGTTCTAGATTACAGAGTAGCTCATCCCCTAGTATCAATAATAATGGTAGTAATTTTAGTTATGATATTTTGCAATATATATGTGGATGAAAAAATTACTTCTGTGGATAATATAATTTTATCCTCTAAAAATAAATTTAAAACCTTAAATGCAAAATTGTTTATGGCTGCGGTTTTGCCTGTAGTAACGTATGGAGTTTATATAGGAGCTGAATTTATAATAACTTTAATTCAATATAAAATGCCTGTAAATGGAGGGCTTGAAGCTTTTAGAATATTGGAAAATGGGCCATTTTTAAATTATAACTATTCCATAAACCAGTTTTTGCTTTTAAAAATTTTAACAATGTCGGTAATATTTATAAGTATAGGAGTGTTTTCAAGCTTTTTCTCCTTTGTTTCAAATAATTCACTAACTACAGTAAGTGGAATTTCAATATTTATACTTTTAGGAAAGATATTAAGTATATTACCAGTGTTTCCAAGTAAGTTACTAGATTTATTAGGAAAGTCAAATTATATAGAGCTTTTGTTCTACTATAAAAGATTTATAGGCTTAAATATTGGCAATATAGAGATTTTTAATATGATTTTTGATATAGGATATCTATCAAATGGAATATTAATATTTGTAACTATTTTAGGTATAGTACTTTGCAAGATAAGTTTTAGAAAAATAATAGCAAGATAAGATTCTGGTAAATAATTATAAAAATTTAAGGAGGAATTGTGATGAACAAACTTGAAATAAAAAATTTAACAAAAGCTTATGGTAAAAAGAAGGCTAATAATAATATAACAATTACTTTTGAAAATGGTGTTTATGGACTTTTAGGACCTAATGGTTCTGGTAAAACTACATTTATGAAGCAAATCACAACTTTAACTGAGCCAACAAGTGGAAAAATTATATATAATGGAAAAAATATAATGGAGTTAGGTGATGAGTATAGGGATGTTATAGGATATCTTCCACAGGAATTTGGAGTGTATAAAAACTTTTCAGCACAAGATTTTCTAAAATACGTAGCTGCTTTAAAAGGATTGGATGGAAGAGAGGCTAAAGAAAAAATAAAAGAACTTTTAGATATTGTTGGATTATATCAGGTTAAAAATAAGGCAATTGGTAAATTTTCTGGAGGTATGAAAAGAAGGGTTGGAATAGCTCAGGCTCTTTTAAATGATCCTAAAATCTTAGTGTTAGATGAACCAACAACAGGTCTTGATCCACAGGAGAGAACAAGATTTAGAAATCTAATATCTAAAATATCTAGAGATAAGATTGTAATACTTTCAACACATATAATTTCAGATATTGAGTCCATTGCCAGGGAAACTGTAATGATAAAAGATGGTGAAATGCTTATGAAGGGGAGCCATGAGGAAATTTTAGAAGCCATGAAAGGGAATGTTTATATTATAAAAACTAGAAATGAAAATGAGGCAATTGATATTCAGAATAAGTACAAAGTTGTAAATATTCAGCGTGGTGCTATAGATATAGAGCTTAGAGTAATAGGGGATAAAATGCCACTATATGAAAATGTTCAATCTGTAGAGCCTAGATTTGAAGATGTATACATGTTCTATTTTGATTTGGAAAATACTAAGGAGGTATAATGATGGGTACACTTATAGGTTTAGAATTTAAAAAGATGTTTTTTAAAAAGAGATTGTTTATTTTATGGGCGCTTACAATTTTCCTATGTTTAAAAATACTTAGACATTTCAACATACTTGAAACCTATGCTAGTATTTTTCATAAATCCTATGAAATTGTACCTTTAATGGGAATTTTAATGTTCATGGGGATTGCATCTTCTTATACTTTAGAATATAGCTCCAATATGGTACAATTAATCAAAACCACAAGAAATGGAAAAGGCAAAATTGTATTAGCTAAATCTATAGCAGCAGGTATTGGTTCATCTATTATAAATTTGTCAATATTTTTAGCAGTTGTACTATCTGGTTTAAATAAGTATAAATTTAAATCCTTAGATTTACCTATTAAAAATTTATGGTATTTTGGCAATAGCGGCTCAAATCTAACTGTAATTCAAATGATTTTAATTATGGTAGTAACTATTATATTAGGTTCATTTGTGTTTTCACAAATAGGGTTATTATTATCTTCAATAAGTAAATCTGCAGTTATACCTTTTGTATTTGGGGGGTTAACTATGGGAGTGCCTTATTTTATAAGTGAGTTTTTACACAATAATGCATTTTTAGAATATTTAGGGCTTACACCACTTTGGGGGATGATGAGCTGCCAGCTTGTAAGATATAAGGTACCAATGATGAGTATAGGATTTTTAATAGTGCTTTTCTTAGGTGTCATGGTAGTAGTTCCAAAATTAACTTTAGGAGCATTCAAAAGACAATAAATTTATTGATAAATTTAAGGGTATATATAAGGTGAAAATTAGGTAAAATATTGTTTTGGTATAAAAAGGTATTAATTAAAATTGAAATTATAAGGAGGAAACTATGATGAAAGAGAAATATTTAGCTATAATCATAGCAACTATAATTTCTATATCTGTATTTGGATGTAGTAAACCACAAAAATCTGATACTACTAGTGAAAGTAAACAAGATCAAATAATATCACAAGATTTAATTGATACAAAAAGAGAGTTTAGTGAATATGGAATTTCTTATTATGAACCAAAGGCTTGGAAAGAGAAGAATAATGCGAGAGTTGCTGCAGTGTCAACTGGAAAATACAAAGAGTCTTATATTTTAATCGAAATTCCTTACGAGTTTTCACCTGTTCAATTTACAAAAGAATTGGAAAAAGAAGCAAAAAATGATAATACCAAAGAAGATCAAACTAAAATTATTGAAAAATATCAAAGCAAAGCAAAAGAATTCTTTACAATAATAGTTTTCGACAAAAGTAAGGAAAAAGATGCAACAAAAGAGCAGTTATCTTCAAGAGAAAGAAAATTTAAAAAATATAGTCATAAGGAGAAAATTTCAGAAAAAGGAAATTTGGAATGCTATGTATTGTATAATGAAAAAGCTGATGAAAGCGGACTTACAGATTCTGAAAAGCAAGAGTTTAAGGAAGTCTTAGAGGGAATTTCCAGCTTAAAGAAAAGTATAAAACTTTTGATCCCATTAGCAAAAAAGAGGAAGTATCATATAGTTCTAAAATAGAGTTTAAAACTAAGACCTTAAATGGAGAGGACATAGAGAGTGGTGTATTTAAAGATTATAAACTTACTATGGTAAATATATGGGCAACCTTTTGTGGACCTTGTGTAAAAGAGATGCCAGAGCTTCAAGAGCTTTACAAGGATCTTAAGAAGGAAAATGTAAATATTCTTGGCATTATTGCTGATACTCCAAATGCAGAAAATGAAGATCTTGCAAAGGAGATTGTAGAGAAAAAAGGGTTAAGTATAAAAATATAATCCCAGATGAAAAACTTCAAAAAGGTATCTTAAAGACTGTGACAGGGGTTCCAACTACAGTATTTGTAGATGATGAAGGTAAAGTCGTTGGAAAAACAATAGTAGGAAGCCGAAGTAAAGAGGATTATAAGAAAGCTATTTTGGATCTTATTGCAGAAAAAAATAGTTATAAATAATGGTTTTAAGTAGGTGATAGTGTGGAGGTTATTGTAAAGGAAAAAATTATACTAATTATAGACGATGAGGAAGATTTATTAAATTTATTAGAGACTGTTTTAAAAAAAGAGGGATTTAGGAAGATATTGACTGCCCAAACAGGCAGTGAAGGTCTTTCTTTGTTTAAGTCTATGAATCCTGATTTGGTAATTTTAGACATAATGCTCCCTGATAAAGAGGGGTATGAGATTTGTAAAAAAATTAGGGAAACCTCTTCTATACCAATTTTGTTTTTATCTGCTAAAACTGAAGAGGTGGATAGGATACTTGGATTTGCCCTTGGAGGGGATGATTATGTTACAAAACCTTTCAGCCCAAAGGAAGTAGCCTATAGGGTTAAAGCTCATTTAAAAAGAAGCAGTATGAAATTAACCAAAGAGAAAAAATTGTGCTTTGGCCCCTTTGAAGTTGACGAAAGCAGAATGGAAATAAAAAAGAACGGTAAACTACTGGACCTTAAACCTAAGGAACTAAAAATGTTTTTGTATATGCTAAAATATCCAAATCAAATCATAAGTAAGGAAAGAATTTGCGATGACATATGGGGAGAAGATTATATTGGTTTTGATAATACTATAATGGTACACATAAGAAGGCTTAGAGAAAAAATTGAGGATAATCCATCAAAGCCTAAGTATATTGTTAACGTTAAGGGGCTTGGATATAAATTAGTAGTTGAGGATGAATAAAATGAAATGGAAATTGACCTTTAGATTTATATCTACAATAATTTCAGTGGTGATTATAGTAGTTTTCATAAATATAGTAGCTATAATTGGAATAACCATGAAAAGTAATTACAATAAATCCAGCAATAATCTATTATCAGAACTTGATGCAGAAGATTTTACAAGAAATTTTGAAAAATGCATAGGTATTTTTGATGATAAAATAGGTATGGATGAAAAAGGTAAGAAACTTTTGGATAGTAAAGGAATATGGTTTCAAATTTTAGATGAACAAGGTAAAGAGGTGTATAGTTATAAAAGACCCAGTAAAGTTCCATTAAAGTACACTCCTTTTCAAATTGTAAATGCTTACAAATATGAAGGGGGCGTTGGGACTGCAGAAACTATTTTTCTTGGAGAAAAAAATATAAACAATGTAAAATACAGTTACATTATAGGTTTTCCCATGAAAGAGGTTGAAAAACAAATATTTGTTTACAATATAGATAAAATGAAGTTTTTGTTTAAAAACATAAGTACATTTGTTATTTTAATAGATTCAATAATAGCTCTATTTTTGGGTATTTGTTTAGTAGGGGACTTACAAAACCCATGGGTAATATAATCTCTGGAGTTAACAAAATGAGTCAGGGAGATTATAGTAAAGTATATAAGCCAAACGGCATATATAAAGAGGTTTTTTACAATTTAAATGATTTAAACTATACTCTTAAGGAAAATGAAAAAGAGAGAAAAAAACTTGAAAATATGAGGCAGGAGTGGATAGCTAATATTTCTCATGATATAAAGACTCCTCTTGCATCCATTAAGGGGTATGCTGAAATACTTGGAAGTCCTGAATATGAGTTTTCTGAGGAGGAGATTAAATCCTACGCAAATATTATAGATAAAAAATCCCAATACATAAAACAGCTAGTGGATGATTTGAATTTAGTGCAAAAACTTAAAAACAATACTTCTATGTTAAACATTAAAGAGGTAAATTTAGTAAAACTTACTAAAGATGTAGTTATTGACATACTAAATGACTATAAATATAAAGATAGTGATATTAACTTTATATCGAGGGAAAATGTAATCTTAAAAGAAGTAGATGAAGTTTTGATAAAAAGGGTAATTCATAACCTTTTGTACAATGCTATAATTCACAATTCAAAGGATGTAAAAATAGAGGTGAAAATAGTAAAAAGTCAGAAGGTTCATATCTTTGTAAAAGACAATGGAAAGGGAGTAAAACCAGAAGAAATTAAATATATATTTGAAAGGTACTATAGAGGTACAAATACCGGGGAAAGTCATAAGGGATCTGGACTTGGCATGGCCATTGCAAAAGAGATTGTAGAGGCTCATGGAGGAGAAGTGGAGCTTAGAAGTATGCTAAAAAAGGTACGGAAATAGAAATCATTTTGTAAATAAAAGGCTGAGGTCTTAGTATAAAAAATATACTAAGGTCTCAACCTTTTAATATTAATTAAAGTATTTCTAGTATTTCTACTGAGTAGTTCTCTCCAGGAGCATTTACTTCAACGATATCTCCCTGCTTTTTTTGTATAGGGCTTTTCCTAAATCTGATTCTACACTAATTTTCATATTTTCAGGATCTAAATCCATAGTGGTTACAAGGGTTATAACAGTTTCAAAGTCATCTTCTACAAATCTGATCTTTGCCTTTGAGTTAATTTCTAAAGCTAATTTGTCACTGCTTTTGTCCTCTATTACTGTGGCAGTGGAAATCATATTCATAAGATACTGAATTCTATTGTCATTTTCTCTATAATTTGCACAAGCTTCCTTATATTCTGCATTTTCTGATCTATCTCCATGAGCAGCGGCTTCTAGTTTTTCTTTTGCTATCTGTGCTCTTTTTACTGTCATTCTATATTCTAATTCTTCCTGTAATTTTTTCATATTGGATTCTGTTAATGTGTTGTTCATTAAAATTGCGCCTCCATATTAAATATACTTAATTAATCTCAGATTCTAAATATACTACGCTAATATTATATAATATATTAAAAAAATTAAAGCTGATTTTTTATATTTTATAAAAATATATTTCTAAAAACATATTTACAAAAGCATTGTATTGGTGTACTATATATATAGTACACCAATACAATGCTACAATTACTTAAGCTTAAAATATTAAAACTCAAATTTTGCAGCAATAAGATATTTAATAGCATTTTTATATGTGAAGGTTGAGCTTATTACAAATAAGGAGGTAATGATGATCGTAAATTTTGATGAGAAACTTCCAATATATGTTCAGGTAGCTAATATTATAAAAAAACAAATAGTTTCTTCAGAATTAAAGGAGGGAGAAAAATTGCCATCAGTAAGAGAATTAGCACTTAAAGTTAAAGTGAATCCAAACACTATCCAAAGAGCCTATCAAGAGCTGGAAAGGGAGGGACTTACATTTACTCAAAGGGGCATGGGTTCTTTTGTAACTGATGATAAAGATAAAATAAAAATTTTAAGAAAAGAAATGGCTAGTAATATACTTGATTACTTTTTTAAGGAAATGAAGGAATTAGGTTTTAAATCTGATGAGATTAAAGATATAGTTTTTGAAAATATTAATAAGGAGGAAAAGTAAATGGAATATATACTAAGTTCTAAGAATTTAAATAAAAGATATTTTACAAAAGTGGCTTTAAGGGATGTGAACTTTAATATAGAAGAAGGAAAAATAGTAGGCCTTTTAGGACCAAATGGCAGTGGAAAAACAAGTCTTATTAAAATAGTTGCAGGGATATTAAGACAATCTTCTGGAGAAATAAGCATCTGTGGTCATAAGCCTTCTGCTTATACAAAAGGTATTGTTTCTTATCTTCCAGATAAAGAGTATTTGTATAAGTGGATGAGTATAGATGATGCAATAAAATTATTTAAAGATTTTTATGAGGATTTTGACGAAAAAAAGCAGATGAACTTCTAAAATTCATGAAATTAGATAGAAACCTAAATGTAAAAGAACTTTCAAAAGGTATGTATGAGAAATTAACTTTAGCTTTAGTTTTATCAAGAAAAGCTAAGCTTTACGTTTTAGATGAGCCTTTAGGTGGAGTTGATCCTGTGGCTAGAGAAAAAATCCTTGATGCCATTATAAATAATTATACCGAGAATAGCTCTATGCTTATAACAACTCATTTAGTTAAAGACATCGAAAGAGTTTTTGATGATGTAGCCTTTATAAAAGAGGGAGAAATAATTTTAAAAGGTAATGCAGAGGAACTTAGAGTAAAAAATGAAAAATCTATTGATGAACTTTATAGAGAAGTTTTTGCTGAATAAAACGGAATTTATTAGGAGGTATATTATATGGGAATGTTAATAAAATATGATTTAAAAGGAAACTTTAAGAAGTTTTTTATAATGCTTATGATAATGGCTATTTTAAATATAGCCCTACTTTTAAAAGTTAATGCCGGATCTAATGGCATGAATTCAATATTTGCAGGTTTACTTGTTACTTTAAATGTGGTATTTAACTTTGCTGCATTATTAATTTGTTTAAATGATTTTCAAAGAGAACTCTATGATGATAGAGCCTATTTGACTTTTACGTTGCCAGTAAATGGGAAACAAATCATTGGATCAAAAGTTATATCAACTTTTATATGGCTTTTTATAACTGCAGCCTTAAGTGTTATTTTTATTCTAATGCTTTTAGGAGGAACTGGAGAAATAAACTTTAGTCTCCTTAAAATTAACCAAAATATAGTAATGCAAATAATAATAACTTTAGTGTATATGTTTATTGATAGTTTTATTTTTATTTGTCTTGCATATTTTGCGATGATTTTGCCAAAAATGGCCAATTTAAATGTAAAATTAGGAAAATTCTTAGGAGGGTTAATATTTATTGGATTAATGGTAGGTTTAACTTACGTTAATGTGAAAATTTGTGTGGTTTTTCCAAAGGAAATGGTAATAAATTCAGTTTCAGGAGTTAGTGTTAGAATTCCAGCCTCAGATGGTATGGAGTTATTTTTAGTAACAGGTAAGGAGACTATGATAAATATAGCAGGATTTATATATTCAGTAGTGCTTTCTGTAGTACTTTTTGTGACAAATTCATATTTGGTAGAAAATAGATTAGATATAAAGTAGTATTAGCTAGGGATTGGATAAAATGGGGTGATTATTAAAATGAAAAAACTAATTAAGTATGAATTTATAACATTGGAGGTATATAAAAATTGTGAAGAAAATTAACTAAGAAAAAGGCAAGTTTAATTATTTACTTGATTTTAATATTAGTTGTAATTGTAAGTAAATTTAATGTTTACAGAGTTAAATCTTTTTATAATAGAAAAAATCATATTAAGATTGAACACAGAGTTAACTATGGTAGGTTTTTAAAAAAAGGTTTTTGCAAAAATCACAAAAGACAATTTATTAAAATTAGTAAAAAAATTTTGAGTGAAAAGATTAAAAAAGGTAATTCTAATAGCTTATTTAATTAAACTATTGTATATAATAATAGAAAAAATAATCCTAATGTTAAGGCGTGACTTTATCATTAGGATTATTTAATATAAAACTTTTCCTAGCGTGTCAATATATAAGATATGTAAAAAATATAAGCATAAAAGAGTATTTATAAAATAATTTCTTTAAATAGCTTTAAATTAAAAAGTACAGTAAACTTATAAATGGTACTATAAAACACGTCGCTGATGGGCGACAAAGTAAATTAAAAACTTAG
>JBGVUE010000004.1 GCA_041861885.1 Haloimpatiens sp. FM7315 | reverse complement strand
CAACCATAGTAAATAAGCCATTCTTTAATTTCATTATACACCCCAAGCCTTGTATTTCCAATGCTTTCTTTGATTTTTTTCCAACCGTTTTCGTTTTTTTGTAAAAATCAATTTCATCTCTCTTAATCCCTTTAGCATCAATAGGTTTTAGACTTTTTTCCAAAACTCAGGTTGGAAAATATATTTTAACTATTCATTAGACTTTAAGGCTTCTATCATATTAACTTTGTATAGTTTTAAATGCATAACTGCCATAACTATAAGAGAAAATAGTATTGTTATAAGGGCTGAGTATACGTAGCTAATTATATGAATATTAGGTGAAAACATTAGCATATCAACTTCTGCTGTTTGTAACACAAACCCATGAAATAGCTTTCCTACTATGCATCCAAGCAATATCCCAAAGGTGGTTAGTATATTATTTTCTCTATACACATACATTGTTACTTCATTATCATAAAATCCTAGCACTTTAATTGTAGATAACTCACGAATACGTTCTGATATATTTATATTATTCAAATTGTACAAAACTATAAATGCTAAAGTTCCAGCAGATATAATCAAAACCCACATAACTATATTTAAGCTATTAATGCTGTCTTTCATTGCACTGCTTGTTTTGCTTAAAAAGCTTACATTTATAACTTTATTGCATTCCATTAGTTCTTTAGATATTTTATTTTCTTCATTTTTTGTAATGTCTTTTTTAAACAGTATTAAATCTGAATTATACTGAGGTTTTTTATTAAACACTTTTTCATAATATACTGGGGTTACATAAACAAAATTCATGGCGTAATTTTCAACTATTTTATGTACTTTTAGAGTGAATTTCTTATTATCATTATTTAGTACTATAAATGAATCTCCTTCTTTTAACTTAAACAGTTTTGCTAATTTTTCATTTATAATTGCTCCATTATCAGTAAGTTTATGTTTTTCTCCTGTTTTTCTATTATTAAACAGAATAAACTTATCTAGGTTTTCCCTTGTTTTAGGAACATCTACCGTTATTTCTTGAGCATTTACTCCTTCTTTTATGACTTTCATGGATTCCTTTGAAAGAGTTATCTTATCCTTATAATTAGGAATACTAGCTAGCTTATTTTGGTAACTTTTATCCTCTTTTTCTGTAGCATCTTTATTATAAGTTACAATTCCTTTATAATGCCATAATTTGTTAAACTGCAAATCAACTACATCTCCAATAGAATCTCTAAGACCAAAGCCTGTAACTATTAATGCCATACAGCCTGCAATTCCTAGAACTGTCATAAGCATTCTTTGTTTGTATCTAAACAAATTACGTGCTGTTACCTTTTGGTTAAAGTTTAATTTTCCCCAAATAAATGTTATTTTTTCAAGAAATATTCTTTGTCCTGCCTTTGGTGCTTTAGGTCGCATTAAATTTGCAGGGAGGCTTAATAAATCTACCTTTAAAACTACTAAAGCTGAAATCAATGTGCAAATTATTGAAACTACAACAGATTGTATAGAATAGCTCCAATAATACTGAATAATTATAGGTGGTAAATTGTAAAGTGTACCATACGCATCAAAAATCACTGCTGGGAAAACATTAAAACCAATTAATAAACCAAGTAAACTTCCTATTAAACTTGCCGATGTTGCGTATATAATGTATTTTTGGGAAATCTCCCAATTTGTATATCCTAGCCCTTTTAGTGTCCCAATTTCTCCACGTTTTTCATCTACCATTCTAGTCATAGTAGTTAAACAAACAAGTGCTGCTATCATAAAGAAAAACACCGGAAAGACTGTTGCTATAGAGGATATTCTTTTAGCATTTTCGTTAAATTCAACATATCCTGGATTATCTTTTCGATTTAAAAAATAATAAGTAGGCTCTTTTAAAGCCTGCAATTTATTTTTCTCCCCTTCTTCTACAGCTTTTTTAGAATATTTAATAGCCGTTAAAGCTTGATTTTTAATCTCAGCTAGTCTATTTTTAGGCCTATCTTTAAAAAGCAATTTTAATTTATCTTCATTTGAAGCCAATTTTTCATCATAAGCTTTTGAATAGGACTGCTCCTTATTTGTATCCTTATATTTTATGTAAATTTCTGTGTAAAATTTCATCTTAAAATCTTCTTTTGCAATAACAGCAAAATAATCAATATATCCTTTACCTATATTTGTATTGCCTCTAGAAATGTTTTCAATATACATTGGTGAATTAACAAAGCCTACTATTTTATATGTATTTGTTTTAAAGTCACTGCCTATTTCATCTTCTTTACTAAACTTAAAATCATTTCCAATTTGGTACTTTTTATATGAATCTACTCTATTATCTAAGGCAATTTCTCCACTTTTTTTAGGAAGCCTTCCTTTAACTATTTCATACTCATTAATATGCTTGCTCTTTTTTAAATCATAGGAAAAAAACCTTACAACTTTATTTTCCTTTGATAAGCTAATATCTTTGCTATATGAAGCTTCAAAGTCTGAAATATTTTTATACTTTTCTAATATATCTATGTCCTTTTGCCCTATGCCTAATGTAGATGTAATTTTTGTGTCCATTAAGTTTTTATTTGAGTAATATGTATCTACTGTTTTAATCATATCTGGCCCAGTTCCTTTAATTCCAGCGTAAAAGCATACTCCTAATAAAATAATGCCTAAAATAGAAATAAACCTAGCCTTTGATCTAAAAATTTCTCTAATATTATTCTTTTGCAAAGCCTTATTTTTCATTTTAATGCTCCTTACCATGAAATTTCTTCAATAGAAATAGGATTAGGATTTAACTCAATGCTTCGGACCTTGCCGTCATTTATTTTAATAACTTTATCAGCCATAGGAGCAATAGCAGAATTATGTGTAATGAGAATAGCTGTAGTTCCTGTGTTTTTACAACTATCTTTAATTAGTTTCAAAATTTGCTTACCGGTTTTATAATCTAAAGCCCCTGTAGGCTCATCGCATAATAGCAATTTAGGATTTTTGGCTAGGGCTCTAGCTATTGCAACACGCTGCTGCTCTCCACCTGAAAGTTGTGCTGGGAAATTTAATTTCCTATTTTCTAGCCCAACTTCTTTTAAAACATAATCTACATCTAAAGAGTTAGGAGAAACTTGTGAAGAAAGCTCTACATTTTCCTTTGCCGTTAAGCTTGGAACTAAATTATAAAATTGAAATACAAACCCAATATCATGCCTTCTATATGTAGTTATTTCTTTCTTTTTTAGCTTAACAATATCCACTCCATCTACTATAACTTCTCCGCTATCGTAGCTGTCCATGCCTCCAAGTATGTTAAGAAGAGTTGATTTTCCTGCTCCACTAGGGCCTAAAACAACAACCAATTCTCCCTTGTCAATTTCAAAATTAATGTCTTTATTTGCATATATTTCATTGTCCCCAACTTTAAATTTTTTGTCCCATTTATAACCTTAATAAAGCTCAATTTTTTCACCTATCCTTTATTGTTTATCTACATTTTATTATTTATCTTTTGTATGTTCTTTATACTTTATCTACATATTATGCTTTATCTATACTTAAGCTTATTTAAATAAAATGCTTATCCTTTGCTTAGTTTATTACTATAAATCATTATACACTGATACATATAGGTTTTGTTTCTTTAATCAACTATTTAATAAATTCTTTTCTTGAAAAACACATAATCTGTCTGTAGAGGTCAAAAATAGAGGCTATGGCTTTAGCGGATTTAAAATCCCCTAGCCATAGCCCCCTTCAGTTATTTATTTTTTAATTATTGGAATCCAGATCTCACATCTATAATTCTCATCATTTTTATTAGAATCATTTTGAGGATAGTATTCAATTTCAGGTGCACAAGCATGCTCATATTTTGTTGCTGGAAACCATTCTGCAAAAATTCTATGCCAAACACTTTGTATGGACTCTGGCATTTTCCCTACACATTCAAATATAGCCCAATCACATTCTGGAACTTCAACTACCTTATAATCCTCTACCCCTTGAATTTTATCTCCTTCAATAGCTATCATGTAGTCGAAAGTCTCTTCTTCTTCATTAAAATTAAGACAAGTTCCCATAAGTGCTGGATTGGAAGCAGACTTAATCATTTTTTCACATATATTTAGCTTACAGATCTCATCCCAAAACTTTGGTATAACACTGAAGTTTTCGTTGTTTTTCTTTGATACATTTTTAGAAAGCCCTACTATTTTAAAAGCATTTTTATGAACAATTTTATAATCCATTTTTTCCTCTCCCTTTACTGTTATTTGAAAAGATAATGGAGGAATTGCCTTAAGTTTAACTTTGGTTTTTCTTGCAATAGAGGGTGAAATCCCATGTAAATTTTTAAAGGCTTTTGAAAAAGCTTCTGGAGTTTCATATCCATATTTATATGCAATATCAATTATTTTCATATTAGATGACATTACATCTTTTGCCGCTACGGATAACCTCCTTTGCCTTATATATTCACTTAGGGTAATTCCACAAATAGCATGAAACATTCTTAAAAAATGAAATTTTGAAGATAATGCTTCTTTAGCTATTTCATCTAGGGTAATGCTGTTTTCAATATTTTCTTCAATATAATTTAAAGCATCATTCATATTCCTAATCCAATTCATCTAATCATCCTTTCAATGTAATAATACAGGTTTTGGAAGAGTTTTTCCTATCTTTAAATGCTATGTGTTGACAGGGATCTACTGGATTGAATTATTTTTTTAATAATTCTACTACTGTTTCTTTATCAGATTGAAATGCTTACCAAAACCGGTAATCTTGTAGTTTAAATCCATTTAATTTAAGTTCGTTTATAAAAGCTTTATCATATAAGGTATTGTACCCAATTAATAAAACAATAAATTTATCTGATTCTTCCATACCTTATTTTCTACTAATTTCTATTATATTATAAATATTTACATAAATACATATATATTGTATAATAACTTTACGGGTTAATATTAAATAAAATTTTTTAAGCAATAAAATATGGGGGGACTATGGTAACTTTTATAATTATTATTAGCATTATTTTAGCAATAATTTCTGCTGTACTTATAGTAAAAAACTTTTTAGTTAAGTACAGTGGCAGTAATAATGGTTTTAAGAATGTTATATTTCTAGGTCTTATAGTTGTAGCTTTAATGTGTTCTTTAAGTGGGACCTGGGAAGGTATATCTACAAAAAATAGAATGGATTATTTAGCAAATCATAAGGAAATACCTAAAAAAGAAATAGAATCCTTAAAGAATGAAATAGAATGGGGAAAAAGGAACATAAAAAATATAGTATAGTTGGATATGGATGCTTAATAGGAGGCTCTTTTTTACTTTTAAATATAGAAAAAGAGAGGAAAAATTTTTTAGAAGAAGAAAAGAAAAAGTATAATTGGGATAAAATTTAGCATAAGTTTTTTTACAAGAAAACAGATTAATAAAAATTATTTATTAATCTGTTTTTAGTATTTTTTCTTGCCATGTTATCACCTTGTATTCTATCAGGAGGTGCTTTTTTTATCCAGTCTTAAATTTATTTATTCAATTGCAGATTGTATGGATTGCCATCAAACTCAAAAGTTACAGATGTGGTATCTGAAAATGTTTTAAATACAAGCACACCCTTAGGATTTTCTACATCAATATATTTATCATGGATTGAATTATGCATTAAAATTACATCATCACCCTTATTGTCTATAGCTTTGAGTTTCATTTCAGGAATTATAGAATCTCGCTGGGATGTGATTTTTTTATTCCAATTGTAATCAAGTACCAACACAAGATAAGCATCTCTTTTATCAACCTCAGATTTTGAATTATTAAACCCAATATCATATCCTAAAGCTGCACTGTCAACCTTTGCACCAAAAGTTCTATCATAAATATTAAGTGCATCTTGCCCATTATCTTTCACTGATTTAACTAAGTCAAATTCTAAAAATTTAAATGAAAAATCCTTTACTTCTACTACTGTGTTTTTTACTAATATGGCTTTCGCCTCTGACTTTGTATCATCTTGCTTATTGTTACCCTCATTATTACTTATATTCTTAGGATCAGCTTTACCACCAACTGCGGTATTCGTAGTACAACCTATACACATGGTTACTAGCACTGTCAGCACCATTATTAAAATAAATTTTTTACTCATAAACACATCCCCTTGCAGACTTATTATTTTTAACCACCTGTTCAGCAGATAAATTATTAGTTACCTTTTGATATACATAAATAGTAAATACTAAAAGAAAAATTGAAAGTACAATAATTATTATTTTTTTATTTTTCATAACATAACATCCTTTAATATGTTATTTTAAATAAAAATTCATAGTGGTTATTCTATGGATCTCTATTTAAGTTTTATTTATTATACCATATTTTTGAAATTATCTAAATACAAATTGCTGATTTGCAAATGTAGATTGGTGTTATTTAAGTGTAAAATCTTTTATGATTTATTAAGATATATTAAGAACTTTGCAGCTGTTTATAAAAATGTTATTATTAATTTATAAATTGAAAAGGAGAATATCATTATGCATTTAATATTGCAGAATATTGAGAAAAATTTCGGAGAAAAAAGTATTGAAAAGTGCTTCGTTTGAATTTGAAAAAGGAAATATTTATGGATTATTAGGTAGAAACGGAGCAGGAAAGACTACTCTTTTAAATTGTATAAGCGGAGAATCACAATACGATGCTGGTAAAATATATATATCCCAAAGTGAAGAATGTAAAGATATTAATTACTCAGATGTTGGATATGTATTTTCAGAACCAGTGCTTCCAGAATTTTTGACTGGATATGAATTTTTAAAATTTTATATTGATATAAACAAAGATAAAGTAACTGATTTATTATCTATAGATGAGTATTTTAACATAATAAAGATATATGGAGATGACAGATACAGATTAATAAAAGATTATTCAGAAGGAATGAAAAATAAAATTCAAATGATTTGTACATTTATAACAAAGCCTTCAATAATTTTAATGGACGAGCCTCTTACAAGTCTTGATGTTGTGGCAGCACTTGAGATGAAGAAATTTATAAAGCAGTTAAAACAAGAAAGAATTATTATTTTTTCTACACATATTTTACAATTAGCTGCTGATTTATGTGATGAAATAGTAACTTTAAACAATGGGATTTTGGAAAGTGTAGACCATGATTTAATAAAAAATGGAGAGTTCGAAAACAAAATTATTGAAATGTTAGAGGATGAAGAAAATGAATAATACTTTTAAGAATAGCTTTAAAGTTGAATTTGCTCAAAGTGCAAATAAATTAATATATTATTTAAAAAAGATTCCTATTATAGGTAAGTTGTTTCGCGATAGTCTCTATAAAAAAACAGAAATAAAGTTGATACTAGGAGTTATTGGTAAAATACTAGCCTTTATAGGAGGTTTCCTTTATAAAGCTTTTTATTTAGGAATTATGATTTTGCTTCCATTATATTTAATTACAAAAGATTTTTCAAAGATAAGACCATATTTTATAAATATATTTTTCTTATTAAGTTTTATAGCAGCCTCATTCATGAAAACTTCTATTTTTAACAGCGGCAATGAAAAAAACTATTATATGATAAAACTTATGCGTGTAGATGCAGGAGAATACTTAAAATCTCAATTGTTATATATGAGAATAATTGAATTAATTAATTTCAGTATTCCTCTTATGATTATAGGAAGATTTATTAATATATCACCTCTAGAAGTTTTAATTATTTTATTAGAACTTACGGCATTCAGACTTATGGGTGAATGTATTTATATTATTTTTTATGATAAGTATAATGTAAATTTAGAAAATAATAATATTTTTCAAGGTGTTTTGGTAATTACTGTTTTGCTTGCTTCATACCTACCAAGTGTATTTAAGGTTAATTTGAATTTTGAGTGTATACTGTTTAATAAATTTGCAGAGATTTTGATATTAATATTAGGAATTGTTTCATTAATATGTATCTTTAAATATAAAAAATATAGGGTTTTATCTAGAAGATTATTTGTTAAAAATAATATGATAGATATGGATAAAATTAAATCTGATATATCATTTTCTGATGTAAAACTTGATGATAAAAAAATAAGTAAAGAATCATTAAAAAGTAAAACTTTTGATAATAAAAAGGGTTATGAGTATATTAATTTAATTTTCTTCTCAAGATTTAAAAAAGTTATAATAAATCCTGTAAAGTTTAGGCTATATATTATAGGTATTGCATTTATAGCCCTTGTTATATTTTGTATAGTTATGCCGGATAAAAGGTATAAAATTGTAGATATCTTTGAAAAAAACCTTCTATATTTATTTTTATTATGTACATCATGTCTACTGGTCAGAAAATATGCAGAGCTTTGTTTTATAATTGTGATGTTAAACTATTGAGATATCAGTACTATAGAGAAAAGGATGCTGTTTTAAATTCTTTTAAGGTAAGGCTTAAAAAAATTATTATTTTAAATATAATTCCGGCCTCTGCACTGTGTGCATGTATTATAGGAATAGTAATAATAAGTGGATTTTATTATAAATTATTAGGTATGATACCATTGCTTTTATGTATAATTTGTTTATCATGCTTTTTTCAATACATTATTTATTATTGTATTATGTAATTCAGCCCTATACAGCTGAATTAGAAACTAAAAGTCCAGCATTCAGTATTATAAATTGGTCTGTTTATATTATTTGCTATACCTGTTTAAAAATCAAAACATCTTCTTATATTTTTATGCTGGCGGTAGCTTTTGCAACTATTATTTATATGGTAGCAGCACTTACATTAATTTGCAGATTATCATCTAAAACTTTTAAATTAAAATGAAATTTTTTACCACTTAAATACAAAATATAATTTGATTTTTGAAAGGGACTTTTAGCCTTGCTACAGAATATATTACTTAGGATTTTAAATATAACTTTTCCGGTTTATTTAAGTTGACATTTCTTATAGTTATATTTAAGATTGAGTTATAACACACATATTACACACAATAACATAATTACATTTATATGTTAATTTTCAAGTTTAGCTGTACTAAAATAGTACCTACAAAAGTTAAGTTATTATCTTTTAACAATCTTGGGAGGGATATAATGCGTATTTTAGTAATCAACCCTGGTGCTACTTCAACTAAAATCTCTATCTTTGAAGATAAAGAGGAAATACTGAAAAAAACATTGAACATTCAGCCTCCGATCTTGCTCCATTTGAGCACATTATCGACCAATTTCAGTACCGCAAAGATTTAATATCTAAAACTTTAAAAGAAGAAGGCTTTAAAGTCACTGATTTTAATGCTGTTTGTGGAAGAGGAGGACTTTTACGTCATATTCCATCAGGAACTTATGAAGTAACTGATAAGGTAATCCAAGATATATACAATCCTCCTTATGGGGAGCACGCTTCTAATCTTGGCACAATACTTGCAAAAGCCATTGCAGAAGAGGCAGGCATAAAGGCTTATTTTGTAGATCCAGTATCTGTTGACGAAATGACTGATGTAGCCCGTGTAACTGGATTTTCTGGAATGGAAAGAGAAAGCTTTTTCCACGCCCTTAACCAAAAAAGCATGGGACGTAAAGCTTCTTTAAAGCTTGGCAAAAAATATGAAGAAGTAAATCTAATTGTTGTACATATGGGAGGCGGAGTTTCTGTTGCAGCTCATGAAAAAGGACGAGTTATTGACGTTTATAATGTAAAAGATGAAGGCAGTTTTTCTATGGACAGAGGTGGAAGTCTACCTGTAAACGCCTTAATTAATTTCTGTTTTTCAGGAAAAACAAAAAGAAGTTAAAAAAGCCCTTGGAAGTAAAGCTGGAGTATTCTCTTATTTAGGAACTCGTGACTTTAGAGAAGTTGAAATCAAAGCTTTTTCTGGAGATGAAAAGGCAAAACTTATTTTTGATGCCTTAGTATATCAGCACTGTAAAGATATCGGTGCTATGGCAGCGGTTCTTAAATTCAATGTAGATGCTATTGTACTTACGGCAGGCATGGCTCATAGCAAAAAGCTTTGTAGCGCCATAGCTGACTATGTAGGAAAACTAGCTCCAATTATAGTTCTTCCTGGAGAAGAAGAAATGAAGTCACTAGCAGAAGGAGCTCTTAGAGTACTTAACGGGGAGCTGCCAAAGGAATATTAAGAATATTTAAAACATTAAAAATAGACTTTCATATGCAAATGTTTGTATCTTAGTTTAAGGTTATACAAAATTTTATAAGGGGGATTAACAATGGTTTCTACAAAAATGTATGAATACGGAAGCAAACGTTCTTGTATCCGTGATCTTTTTGAATTTGGGAAAAAGCAAAAAGCTATAGTTGGAAAGGACAATGTGTTTGATTTTAGCTTGGGAAATCCAAGTATTCCAGCACCTGAAAGTGTAAAAGATGCTATATTGAGTATATTAAATGAAGAAACACCTGTTGCTATTCATAGCTATTCTAGTGCTCAAGGACATGATAGCGTAAGAGATGCCATAGCTAGCTCTTTAAACAAAAATTATGGCACAAATTATACTAAAAATAATTTGTTTATGACCTGTGGTGCCGCACCTACTCTTATGGCTTGTTTTAAAGCCTTAATATGTGATGATGAAAGCGAAATTATGGCCATTGCACCATATTTTCCAGAATACAAATGCTTTGTTGAAGCATCTAATGGAAAACTTACTGTAGTTCCTGCTGACACTAAATCTTTTCAAATTCACTTTGAAGAACTTGAAAAGCTAATAAATAAAAACACTCAGGCTATAATCATAAATTCTCCTAACAATCCTTCAGGAGTTGTTTATACTGAGGAAACTATAGAAAAACTTTCAGCTATATTAACTGAAAAATCAAAAGAATTAGGTCATCCTATATATTTAATATCTGATGAACCTTACAGAGAACTTGCCTATAACGGAGTTAAAGTTCCCTTTGTTCCTAGCTACTACAAAAACACTATTGTATGCTATTCTTATAGTAAATCCCTTTCTCTTCCTGGAGAACGTATAGGCTATGCCCTTGTTCCAAGTGAAGTTGAAGATTTTGAAATGGTATATGCATCTATTGCTGGAGGAGCTAGAGCTTCCGGACATGTATGTGCTCCTACTTTATTTCAAAGGGTTATTGAGAAATGTGTTGATGTAAAACCAAACCTTGAAACTTACGAAAAAAATCGTAACCTTTTATATGATAGTTTTACAAAAATGGGCTACAACTGCGCTAAACCTGATGGAGCTTTCTACCTTTTCTTTGAAGCCCCTAAGGGATATACAGCTCTAGAATTCTCTGAAAAAGCTAAAAAACAAAATGTGCTTATAGTTCCTGGTGATGATTTTGGTTGTCCAAATCACCTTAGACTATCTTACTGTGTAACTACAGAGCAAATTGAAAAAGCACTTCCTATATTTGAAAATCTTATTAAATAATAAAAATACTAGTATGTAAAAATGAACTGCCCCTTTGTTACATAGGGGCAGTTCATTAAAATATATCCTCTAAACTTATATTTAAATCTTTAAAAACTGTACTTGTATACTTATCATTATTTTTAAAAACATTGGTTATTTTATACTGATTATCTATTAGTGAATATTGTACTATATACCCTTCTTGTTCAACTAAATTATATTCAAGAACACCAAACCTTTGATATACATCAAGTTTTGTTATATAATCATGACTTGCAGTACTTTTTGAAATTACCTCAAATATAATCTTTGGAGATGATATAAAACTTTCACCTTGTCTATGTGCTTTCTCACACATTACAAATACATCAGGTTTATACTTATATACTTCTTCATTATTTCTAAAAATAACTTCAATAGATTCTGTATATACATCACATTTGCTTTTGTCAAAAAATGTCATTAATTTATAATTTAATCTAGATATTATTTTATTATGTTTAATAGAGGTATTGGATGACAATATAATATATCCGTTACTGTATTCAGCTTTACCATTATAATTACACTGAATATTTTCAAAATTTTCTTCTGTATAGTGAATATTTTTAGCATACATAGATTTTCATCTCCCTTCAATTTTATATAAATTATAAAAATAAATATTCTAAAAAAGCTCAGTGATATTAACCCTAAGCTTTTTTATATTATATCATATTTTTACAAAAATTACTTTTCAAATGCAATTTTCAATGCTTCATAATTACACTTAATTGTGTACTCAATTTCCTCATCACCATGAGCCATTGAAAGGAACATAGCTTCAAACTGTGCTGGGGCTAGAAGTATTCCTCTTTTTAACATTTCCCTAAAGTAAATAGCGTATTTTTCCGTATCGCATTTCATTACATCTTTAAAGTTTTCAAAAGGTCCTTTTGCAAAGAATAGACAAAGCATAGCTTTAAATCTAACCACTGTAGCATTTATACCTAATTTTTCAATGTTTTCATTAATACCTTTTTCAATTTTTATAGCCTTTTTCTCTAACTCATCATATATATTCTTGTTGTTTTTTAATATACTTAGGTTTTTGTATCCCATATGCATAGCTAAAGGGTTTCCTGACAAAGTTCCAGCTTGATATACAGGGCCTACTGGAGATACCATTTCCATGATTTCTCTCTTTCCACCGTAAGCACCTACTGGAAGTCCTGCACCTATTATCTTTCCAAAGCAGGTCATATCAGGCTGAATTCCATAAACCTCTTGTGCTCCACCAAAGGCAAGTCTAAATCCTGTTATAACCTCATCAAAAATCAAAACTGAACCGTATTTTATTGTTATATCTCTTAGACCTTTCAAAAATTCTTTTTTACCTGGAACAACTCCCATATTTCCACCTACAGGCTCAACTATAACCGCTGCTATTTCCTTGCCGTATTTTTGAAATACTTCTTTTACACTATCCATGTCATTGTAGGTGCAAACTAAAGTGTCTTTTACTGTGTCCTCTGGAACTCCAGGGCTTGTTGGCACACCAAAGGTTATAGTACCTGAACCTGATTTAACTAAAAGTGCATCAGAATGTCCATGATAACAGCCTTCAAATTTAACTATTTTATTTCTATTTGTATAACCCCTTGCCACTCTTAAAGCACTCATCGTTGCTTCTGTTCCTGAATTAACCATCCTTACCATATCAACAGAAGGTGAGGCTTCTACAATAAGCTTAGCCATTTTAACTTCTATTTCTGTTGGTATTCCAAAGCTTGTTCCTTTATTTATTGTGTCTAGAATTCCTTCTAAAAGCTCTGAATTACTGTGTCCTAGTAGTAATGGTCCCCAGGAGCATATATAATCTATGTACTCATTTCCATCTACATCCTTAACCTTTGGGCCTTTTCCGCTGTCTACAAATATAGGATTTAAGCCTACAGATTTAAAGGCTCTAACTGGACTGTTTACTCCTCCAGGTATGTATTTTAACGCTTCTTTAAATAATTCCTCTGATTTAGAGTGATTTAATTCCTTCATCTAATCTCATCCTTTCCTTTACATAACAGTCTTAGATAATTATCTTTGCAAATAAAAATTCACTAGCAAAAGTCGCTAATATTTCTAAAAAAATATTTCTATAACTGAGTTCTTAGCTTCTCTGCAGCGTATTTTGCAAAATAAGTTATTATAATCTCAGCTCCTGCTCTTTTTATAGATATTAAAGATTCCATAATAGCAGATTCATTTAAAAGTCCGTTATCTACAGCCATCTTAATCATGGAATACTCACCACTTACATTGTAGGCTGCAATTGGCATATTAAACTCATCTTTAACTTTTCTTATAACGTCAAGGTATGGAAGAGCTGGTTTTACCATTACAATATCCGCTCCCTCTTCTATGTCAAGTTCCACTTCTCTTATAGCCTCTTTTACATTGCATGGGTCCATTTGATAAGATTTTCTATCTCCAAAAGATGGAGCTGAATCTGCTGCATCTCTAAAAGGTCCATAAAAAGCTGAGGCGTATTTTGCACTGTATGCCATTATTGGAACATTTACATATCCAGCCTTATCAAGACTTTCTCTTATATGTCCAACTCTACCATCCATCATATCTGATGGTGCTACCATATCCGCCCCTGCCAAAGCGTGACTTACAGCAATCTTTGAAAGATATTCAAGGGTCTTATCATTGTCCACATAACCCTCTTCAGTTAAAATACCACAATGACCATGAGAAGTGTACTCGCACATACATATATCAGTTATTACATACATCTTAGGAAATTTAAGCTTTATAGCCCTTACTGCTTTTTGTATTATTCCATCCTCATCATAAGCCTGACTTCCACACTTATCCTTGTGATTTGGAATTCCAAACAAAAGAACAGATTTTATAGAAAGCTCTTCAATCTCCTTAATTTCCTCTAATAATTTATCAATAGAAAATCTATAATTTCCCTTCATAGATTTTATTTCATCTTTAATGTTTTCTCCCTCTACTACAAATAAAGGATAAACCAAATCATCTACGCTAAGCTTTGTTTCCCTTACAATACTTCTTATAGTTCCATTAACTCTAAGCCTTCTAGGTCTTTTAACTATATTCATCCCTATTCCTCCTCTATTTTTTAAAATTGTATGGCCTCTAAAACTCCAGCTAAGGTGTACTCTTTAGCCTCACTTGAAACAGAAAGTCCAAAGCTCTCTATAGTTTTAGATGTAATAGGTCCTATGGATATTAGCTTTACACTTTTAAGCTCTTTACATTTATCCAAACCTATTATTTTAATCAAATTTCTAACTGTAGAAGAACTTGTAAAAGTGATATAATCTATTTCTCCTTTAGATAAAAGTTTTAAAAACTCTTCTTTTTTTCCATCTCCTATAACTGTATTATACACCTTAACCTCATTTACCCTGCATAACTTTTCTAGACTTTTAACCAAAACATCTCTAGCTTCCTTTGCTCTTGGAATTAAGACTCTATCCTCTTTTTTCACTCTACTTTTAAGCTCCTCAATAAGACTTTCAGCTACAAAATCTTTAGGAACAATATCTGCCTTTATTCCATAACTTCTAAGAGATTTTGAAGTAGCAGAGCCAATTGCAGCTATTTTTAAACTTCCAAGCTTTCTAACATCAAAACCTAAAGAAAATAGCCTTTTAAAAATATCTCCACAGCATTTTTACTTGTAAAAACTAAATAATTATATGTATCTAACTCTTTTATGCTATAATCAAGCTTTTCATTAGGAGTGATTTCTTCTATTTCTATTGTTGGAAACTCTATAACCTTAGCTCCAAGTTCCACTAACATATCTTTTAACTCACTGTTTTTAGCCCTAGCTCTCGTTACAACTATATTTTTACCAAATAAAGGTTTTTTCTCAAAGAAATTAAGTTTCTCTCTAAGCTTTACTACCTCGCCTACAACTATAAGGCTTGGAGGTTTAATGCCTTCTTTCATTACTATATCATGTATATTATCTAAAGTTCCACTTACTACCTTTTGCTCCGGTCTTGTAGCCCAGTTTATTATGGCAACAGGTGTATCTTTACTTTTCCCGTTTTTTATAAGCTCCTTGCATATGTTTTCTAAGTTTGCCATTCCCATTAAAAAAACCAAAGTCCCTTTAAGAGAAGAAAGAGCTTTAAAGTTAATATCCTCTTCTTCCGTTTTTAAATGCCCAGTAATTACATGAAAAGAAGATGCATAATCTCTATGGGTTATTGGAATTCCTGCATAGCAAAGCCCTCCTATGGCTGAGGTTATCCCTGGAACCACCTCAAAATCCACACCGTTTTTTATAAGATATTCTCCCTCTTCTCCGCCTCTTCCAAAAACATACGGATCTCCACCTTTAAGCCTTACAACTGTTTTTCCTTTTAGTGCTTCTTCTAAAATTATGTCATTTATCTCATCTTGAGTCTTGGTATGATTACTAGACTCTTTTCCTACGTATATAAACCTGCAACCTTCTTTTGCTTCCTTTAAAAATCTGTCATTTGCAAGTCTATCATAAACTATAATATCAGCATTTTTAATATATTTAAGTCCATTAATAGTAAGAAGCCCAAAATCTCCAGGCCCTGCCCCTATAAGATAGACCTTACCTTTCATAGTTTTTCATCTCCTCTTTTATAGCCTTTGCAAGTTTTATCCCAATATCTCTAGCTTCACTTTTTTGCCTTCTATAGAATTTCTAATTAAAAATTTACCTTCTTCTTCTCCATACAAACCTTTAAGCTTAATATTATCTTTAGATAAAGTGCATAAAGCCCCTACAGGTACATGGCAGCTTCCGTCTATAGCCTCTAAAAAGCTCTCTCTGCTATGGCTTGTATTGTAGTTTCTTCATCTTTAATAGGTTTTAAAATCTCATCTACAGCCCTGTCTTCTTTTCTAACTTCAATTGCAAGTATCCCCTGGGAAGGCGCTGGAAGCATTATGTCTTCATTTATATAACAAACTTTGTTTTTAAGACTTTTTAAAAGATCTAGTCTTTTTATTCCCGCTGCTGCAAGAATTACTCCATGTAAATCTTCTTCTTCTATTTTTTAATTCTAGTGTCTATGTTTCCCCTTATAGGAACTATGTTTAGATCCTCTCTATACTGTAATAGCTGATACTTTCTTCTTTTACTGCCTGTACCTATTCTTGCTCCCTTTGGCAAATCTTCTAAGCTATTAAGGCCTTTTTTTAATACAATTACGTCCCTAAAATCTTCTCTTTTTGGTATATATGAAAAGCATAATCCTAAAGGCAGCTGCCAGGGCATATCTTTCATGCTGTGAACTGCTATATCTATTTTACCTTTTAATAATTCCTCTTCAATTTCCTTTACAAAGATTCCTTTTCCCCCTATTTTATCTAAAGGAAGATTTTGAACCCTATCCCCTTTTGTTTTTATAACTTTAAGCTGAAACTCCACCTCTGGGTTTTTCTCTTTTAGCTTGTCTATAACCCAACTAGTCTGTGAAAGTGCTAACTTACTGCCTCTTGAACCTACTACAACTTTCATATAAAACTCCCCTTTATAGTCTTTGTTAGTGTAAAGTTTTTTACACCATCTAGTACTTTATTAAACCTTTTCATACTTATGGTTTATTTCAATTAATTCCATTTAAACACCTGAATAATTACATTTTTATCTATAAAACTTTAACCTAATCTTAATATAAAATTCCTTAAGCTCATCTAAATTTAAATCTACAATATATCTCAAAACATCTTTTCTATCTTTTTCATCCTTGTAATTTTCTAAAACTATATCTCTAATTTTTCCCAAAATATCTACATATTCTTCGTATTCCCTACCATATTTATCTTCTAACTCTTTTTTTATTTTAGAACACAGAAAAGGACTGTTACCTAAAGTAGATATGGCTAGAGTTAAGTCCCCTCTTTGAACTGTTGAGGGAACAATAAAGCTTGAATCTTCTATATTATCAACTACATTACAAAGTATGTTATTTTCAACACAAAATTTATTAATATCCTTATTTACATTAAAAGAAGAAGTTGCTGCTACCACCATAAAGGCATGAGACAAATACTTCTCCCTACACACATCTTCTATTATATCAATTTTTTTATCATATTGGGTTTTTAAATCGTAAAATTCTTCTATTATGTGCTTTCCTACAACTGATACTATAGCTCCAAATTCTAAAAACTTTTTAGCCTTTCTAAAGGCAACTTTTCCAGCCCCAACTATGACTATGTTTTTATCTTCTATATCTACCATCATTGGATAAAACATCTTTACACATCCTTAATATTGAATATAAGTTCTAGAAATCAAATAATTTATTTAAAACTTTAATATACTCATCCATATTTTCTTTCTCTTTGATTTCTTTTAAATTTTTAATAGGTTCTCTTACAACTCTTTTAAGGGCAGATTTAAGCATTTTATCTACTATTTTTTTCTCTCTAGAATCTAAATCTAATTTTCTATTTATGTACTCAAAGGTGTCCATTTGTATTTCCTCACATCTATGGTTTAAAGACTTTATTACTGGGTCAACTCTTATCTTTGAAAGCCACTTTATAAACTTTTTAACGTCTTCTTCTATTATATCCAAAGCTTTTTTAGACAATTCCTCTCTTTTTATTAAATTATTCAAAGAGGCCTTTTTTAAATCATCTAAATCATAAAGATGTACTTTATTTATTTCCCCTACCTTCTCCTCCACATCTCTTGGAAGAGCTAAATCTAGTATGTAAAGCTGTCTTTTTATGTTTGGCATTGCATTTTTCTTAAATATTATATGTGGGGCAGAGGTAGCTGTAATGATTATATCTACATCATCAATTACTGAATACCTGTTTTCATAATCTAAAATTTCAACATTTTTAAAATCAGCCCGTAGGTTTTTTAATTTTCCATGAGTTCTGTTGGTTATGTAAACTTTAGATAAATCCTCTTCTACTAAGTACTTTAAGCTTAAGCTGCTAATTTTTCCAGCTCCTACTATGAGAGCTTTTTTATCTTTTAAATCTCCTAAATTGCTTTTTAAAAGTTTTATTCCTATGTAGCTTGTAGATAAAGGAATTTCAGAAATTTTAAGCTGAGCTTTTATCTTTTTTGCAGCTGTTATTGCTTCTCTAAAAAGTTTATTTAGTATTTTCTTGCTACCACCAAGCTCCATAGAAAAATCCAAGGCATCTTTAACTTGTCCTAATATCTGATCTTCCCCAAGCACTGCAGAATCCATTCCCGCAGCCACCATATAAATGTGGTCTATGGCATCTTTTCCTAGTTTTACAAAAACATAATCTTCTATGTTTAAAATATTAAAAAATTCCTTATAAAATTCTATGACTTCTTTAATAGAATCCTCAATATCTTTACCTGAAATATAAATCTCGCTTCTATTACAGGTAGATAAAATAATAGCTTCATCTATAGATTTGTCTAAAAGATAATTTATCCCATCTATTTTTTTACTTTCTGTAAAAGCTACTTTTTCTCTTATCTCAATAGGAGTATTGTGATTGACACCTATTACTGCAACTTGCATAAATTATTTTCCCTCCAATATTTATAAAGAGACTCCTCATCTTTAAAAAGAGGAATGCCCATATTTTTATGAATTTTTACAAGCCAAGGTTCATTAAGCCCTGCTTTTTGTAAAAGCTGATCTTTTACAAAAACTTCCTCTACAGCACCTTCACCAATAATTCTTCCCTTGTCTAAGACATAAACATAATCACAGATTTCATATATAGAATCCATATTGTGACTGGACATTATGATTTTTTTGTTTTCACTGCTTAATTTATATATAATATCTCTAACAGCTTCTGTCATAACAGGGTCTAATCCTGCGGTAGGCTCATCAAATAATATTATATCACTATTCATAGCCAAAACTCCTGATATTGCAACTCTTTTCTTTTGACCATAGCTTAAAAAATGCACTGGCTTATCCTTAAAAGCATAGGCTCCAGTTTTTTTTAAGGCATTTTCAACCCTTTCTTTAATCTTGTCTTCATCATAACCTAAATTTCTAAGGGCAAAAGCAACATCATCGTAAACATTTGAATAAAATATCTGCTTATCTGGGTCTTGAAATACTATTCCAACACTTTCCCTGAATTTCCTTAAATACTTTTTATTGTACTTAATTGGGGCATTATTAAAGATTACCGCTCCCTTTTTAGGCTTTAATATGCCCATGATATTTAAAAAAAGGGTAGATTTACCAGAACCATTTGAGCCAATGATTCCAATTCTCTCTCCTTTTCCCAAATCAATATTTATATTATCAAGTGCCACCGTTCCATCTTCATAGACATATTTTAATTTTTCAGTTTTCAGCATATAACTCACCTTTTCTAATAAATTTATAAAAAACTTTTACATTTTAAATTCTCCATCATAAAGCTTACTTTCAAGAGATATTGTAAGGTCTTCATATTTTATCATCACCCTTACAAATAGACACACTATAAGAAGAGATAAGGATTTATAAGAATTTCTAAGTCCCATATAGCCGAATCTCATTTCCTCAGCATTATAAATTTCCTTACATTCCTCTAAGAATATGAAAATAAATCTATAAATAAGTACCATAAGTTCTATAAAAACCTTTGGAAGCCTAAAGGCTTTGAAGACTATTATAAGTTCATTCATGGGTATTGTAAGTGCTATAAAGTAGGTTGCAGAAACTGAGGCCATAGCTCTAAAGAAAATAAGCCTTGTAATTTCTATAGACTCTTTAGTCACTCCAAAATATGTACTTGAAATCTTAACACTATAAAGAAATAAATTGCTATCTTTAGATATTGATATCAATATTGTAATTATACTTATTATCAAAAAAATCATAGGTATCAATAGGAGTTTTATGTATTGTTTCAAAGGTATTTTTGCAAAAGCTACAATAATAAAGCTTACAAAAGAAAATACAATAATCTCAAAAATATAATCTTTAAATATTAAAGAGAGTATAAGTAGTCCTATGGCAAATATAAACTTTGCCATAGGATTAATTTTTCTTAGCTTATTATTATATGCGTACTTATCTATCAGAAGCACTTTTTTCTTTCCTTTAAAATATCCTAAAGTGTAACCTATAACTCCTGCACCTATTGCTCCTTGTAAACAAAATAACAAACTTTCAATTTCTCCACTTGGTGGTTCCCAAAGGCTAGACGCCCATGGCTTATAGTTTGGATTAATTTCAGTTATAGCTCCTTCAGCTTGATCATCAGATCCACCAAACTCAGCGCCTTTCATAGTTATTAAAGGCACTACCGCTATAACTATTGTAAGAATTATAAGCACCAAGTTCTTTTAAAACTTGATGAGTTAGTTGATGTTTTCATCCTTTAAAACCCCCGCCTTCTTATAATCTACAAGTAAATTATATACAACTGTTGTCAATAAACCTTCTGCTATAGCTAAAGGTATTTGTGTAACTGCAAAGATTGTAATAAACTTACCAAATGATGCTCCAAATCCTCCTATTGGATTTGGAAAAGCCAATGAAAGCTGTGTAGCTGTAACTACATATGTAGCCAAATCTCCTAATGCTGCTGCTGCAAAAACACAAATTGATGAACTAAGGTTTTGTCTCTTTAAAAGCCTATATATTCCATAAGAAACAAACGGTCCTACTATGGCCATAGAAAATGTGTTAGCACCTAAAGTAGTAAGTCCACCATGAGCTAGAAGAAGTGATTGAAAAAGTAAAACTATAATGCCTAAAACGCTCATAATTGTTGGTCCAAATATTACAGCTCCAAGACCTACTCCAGTTGGATGAGAACAACTTCCTGTAACTGATGGAATTTTAAGTGCAGATAGTACAAATACAAATCCACCAGCTAAAGCTATTAAAATCTTTTTGTTTGGTTGCTCTTTAAATATTTTATTCAGCTTTTTCATACCAAGAACTAAAAATGGTAAAGATAAAACTCCCCAAAAATACACCATTTTATTGGTAAAAACCCTTCCATTATGTGCATAGCATTTACAGTAGAAGGATTAATAATCACAAGTAGTGCTAAGCATAGAATAAGTTTAAATTTTTTATTCTTCATTTTTTCCCCCTATATTTATTATAATTGTTAATTAAATAGTTTAAAAATATAAATTTAATTTTAACTTATAATTTATTAAAATAAAAAAGCGCTTTTTATTTATCAAGTTATAATTGTGAATATTATATCTAATTACAAAATTATATTATAGTTATTAAAAATAAAACTCCAACCTAAAAGGTTAGAGTATAATGACTTATAAATTACTTCCAATTTATTTTTGTGCAAAACTATTAAAGGTCACAGTGAGCAACCTAAAATCTACACAATAAAATGAATTGATTACAAGTATTTTCTTCCCTCCGAAGTTTACTTTAAATAATTTAGGCAGGTCTCCTGACTTAAATTCTACCTACTCACTGGCCTTCCCGTATAAATTACAGTGGCTTAAGTCAGCTTTCGTCATTATCACAGTAGCGGGGGCTGTATCGGAACTTCACCGATTTCCCTTTTAATATTAAAAACCTAAATTAATACTATTAAATTTTATATCTTTACCATAACACAAACTTACAAGATATTCAATATGGAACTCAAAAAATGTAAACGATTTTCGAATTTTATGAAATTATAACATAAATGGCCTTAATTTCAACAAAATCAAGGCCATTTCTTGTTTTTTAATTAAATATTTCTTTTGTCTACATAATGTGTGTGTAATAGTTTGTGTGATTTATCCCCTAAAGGTTTTATTAAAAAGTTTTTATAAACTTCTTTTATTTCCGGATTTTCATGAGATTTTCTAATTGGTAGATTCAAGTCTTCTTTATATAGAGAATCTTTTCTCTTTACTTTAGCATTGATACCACCAAAAGGCTGTCCACCTCCACCAATGCATCCACCTTTACAAGTCATAACTTCAACAAAATGGTATACTTTTTCACCAGATTTGATTTTATCTATGACTTCTTTTACACTACTTATACCATTTACAACGGCAACATTTAACTCTGCCTCTCCAAGTGTCACTTTAGCTTCCTTTAAACCTTCAAATCCCCTTACCTCTTCAAAATCTAAATTTTGAAGCTCTTTTCCGGTAACTTTTTCATAGGCTGTTCTAAGTGCTGCTTCCATAACTCCACCTGTAGCTGCAAATATTGCACCAGCACCAGATCCTATTCCAAGAGGAGAATCAAATTCTTTTTCAGGCAATGTATTAAAATCTAGTCCAAGTTCATTAAACATTCTAGCAAGTTCTCTTGTAGTTAAAACTGCATCTACTTCTCTTAAATTTGTACCTTCTATTTTGTGCACATAAGCTTCATGCTTTTTAGCAGTACATGGCATAATTGAAACTACAAATATCTTTGATGGATCAATTTTTTCTCTTTCAGCATAATAAGTCTTTGCAATACTTCCAAACATCTGCTGAGGTGACTTACAAGTTGAGAATATTAGGTATCATTTCCGGTGCAGATTTTTCTACATATTCAATCCAGCCTGGACAGCAAGAAGTCATCATAGGTAGAACTTTGTTATTATTTATTCTATAAAGTAATTCATTGGCTTCTTCCATTATGGTCAAATCTGCCGCAAAGTTTGTATCAAAAACTTTATCAAAACCCAATTCCTTTAAAGCTGAGACTAACTTTCCTGTTACAATGCTACCCTTTTCTCCACCAAACTCTTCTCCTAAAGATACTCTAATTGCTGGTGCAGTTTGAACAACTACATGAATATCTGGATTTTGTATGGCCTCAAATACTTTATCAATATCTTCTTTTTCATGAAGAGCACCAACTGGACAAACTGTTGTACATTGGCCACAGAATAAGCAATCAGTGTCCTGAAGTTCTTTGCCAAAAGGTGTTGTAATTGTATACTCACCAGATCTGAAAGCATAATTTATTATGCCCATCTCTTGAACCTTTTTGCACATGTCAACACATCTTCCACACATGATGCATTTGTTTGGATCACGTACTATTGAAGAATTTTTATCATCTATTGGTAAATCCTTTTTCCTAGATTCAAAAGGTACCTCTCTTAAGTTATATTCTCTTGCCAAGGTTTGAAGTTCACAGCTTCCATTTCTAACGCAAGTAAGACAATCCTTTGGGTGATCTGCAAGCATTAATTCTAAAAGTGTTTTTCTAAGCTCTCTTACTTCTTTACTATTAGTTAATACATCTATACCTTCATATACAGGTGTTGAACAAGCTGTTACCATTTTATTTCTATCTCTTAGTTGAACCGTACATATTCTACAGTTAGCTTTAATATCTTGTTTTGGAAGGTAGCATAAAGTTGGTATTCTAATTCCAATTTCTTTTGCTGCTTCTAAAATAGTTATTCCTTCTTTTACAAATACTTCTCTTCCGTCTATTACAACTCTTACCTTTTCCAATTATCTACACCTCCCCTTGTGAAAAGCAATTTCCTGCACTACATCTCATAATTCTATGTTCTTCGAATTCATCTTTAAAATACTTTAAACAACTATCAAGTGCAGTAGGTGCTGCTTTTCCAAGTCCACAGAAGGATGTGCATTTCATTACTTTTATAATTTTATTAAAATTTTCGTAATCCTTATAGTCTGCTGTTCCATTTTCAAATTTATCTATTATTCTTAGTATCTGCTTATTTCCTTCTCTGCAAGGAGTACATTTTCCACAAGATTCATGAACGAAAAACTTATATATGTGTTCTAGAAAATCGATTACACAGTGAGTATCATCCACTACAAGTACAGCTCCTGATCCTATGCTAATGCCAGCCTTTTTAAATTCATTGTAGCAAAGAGGTAAATCCAGCATATCTTCTGTTATACAAGCTCCTGAAGATCCGCCAACTTGTACTAATTTTAAATTTTTCCCATCTGCAATTCCACCACCAAGATCATAAATTATCTGCCTTAATGTTGTTCCAAATGGCACCTCATAAACTCCCCTATTTACTACATTTCCAGATAAGCAAACAAGTTTAGTACCACCACTAAATTCCGTTCCAAAACTTCTGTATTTTTTCCTCCCTCGCTTACTATATACGATATAGCTGCAAAGGTTTCTACGTTATTTACTAAAGTAGGTTTTTTATAAAGACCTGATACCTTAATATAAGGTGGTTTCATTCTAGGTCTTCCGGCTTTACCCTCTGAGGATTCTATAAGAGCTGAATTTTCTCCAACTACATATCCACCAGCACCAGTTAAAACCTCTATGTTAAATTCAAAATCCGTTCCAAGTATGTTTTTCCCTAAATAGCCCTGTTTTTTTGCCTCAGCAATGGCTTTATTTACGATTTCTTGGGATTTTGCATACTCTCCTCTAATATATATGAATCCTTTTCTAGAATTTAATATATAGGCTGCTATCGTCATACCTTCTATTAATCTTAAAGGATCTTGATCTAATATAACTTTATCTTTAAAAGTTCCAGGTTCTCCTTCATCTGCATTACAAACAATGTATTTTGTATCTCCTTTTATGTTATAGGCCTGTTCCCATTTAACTCCTGTAGGATAAGCGGCTCCACCTCTACCCATAAGCATAGAATCTTTAACTTCGCTTATTACATCTAGTGGTTCCATATTCATTGCTTTTCTTAAAGCTTTATATCCTCCATTTGCAACGTACTCATGAACATTAAAAGGAACTATTTTGCCACAATTTGCAGTTATTAGTTTTACTGTAATTGACATAATGCTTCTCTCCTATAATCATGTAAGATTTTTTTAGTTTATTCTTAGTCAAATTACCATAAAGAGTATCTCCTATTTTCATAGCAGGTGCTACATCACAGCCACCTATACAGCTTGTACATTGTAATGTAAAGAAGTTATCTTCAGTAGTCTCTCCTACCTTTATTCCCAAAAGTTCTTCTACATAGTTTATTATTACCTTTGAATTTCTAACAAAGCAAGGTCCACTATTGCAAACCTCTATAATATACTTTCCCTTAGGTTTTTCATTAAACATAGAATAAAAAGTTATTATTTCATATATCTCACTTATAGGAACGTTTATCTCTTTAGAAAGAAGTCGTGCCTGCTTCTCTTCTATGAAATTGTTTCCATTCATTTTCTGCAAATCTCTAAGCATAAAAATTATTTTCTGTCTTGAGTGATTATATCTTTCAGCTATAGTTCTTATTTCATCTCTATTCATAATTACAACTTCCCCCGTTTTCGTTATAAATTTTATCTCTGAAATCCCTATATTCACATTATAAATAACTACATTTTTTTTAACAAGAATAATTATTTTTTTAACAATTTTAAATTTTGTTAAAACTATGTCAATAAGCATATTATTACGCTACTATGCATTGTTAAACTTTTCATAAATAAATTTTTTTATTAATATGCACATTTATTAATAAAATAGTTAGTTTATTAACATCTACTATCTTATACAAGCTATATGATTCCTTGTTTTTAATAAAAAAAGCTCATTGAATTAAAATAATATAATACAATAAGCCTTATAATTATAAAAAAATAATCATGATTATTTTTTCGATATTTTATTAATTTTTTATTTTACAAAAAACAACAAAATCGCTTTAGATTATTCTAAAGCGATTTGGTGGCTGGACCAGGAATCGAACCAGGGACACGAGGATTTTCAGTCCTCTGCTCTACCGACTGAGCTATCCAGCCAAATAACCTG
>JBGVUE010000003.1 GCA_041861885.1 Haloimpatiens sp. FM7315 | reverse complement strand
AATACATTTCCGTACCTAAATAATACATTTCCGTACCTAAATAATACATATACTTTAATGTTGTATTAGTATTTTAATTATGGTAATATATTCATATGAGGTGATTATATGGATAAAAATTATATAGTAACTAAGGCGAATACTTTAATAACTGCGAATTATAATTTAAGTCTGCAGGAGCAGAAACTAATATTAACGCTTGCCTCAATGGTGCAACCACAAGATGTAGACTTTAAAGAATATATGTTCAAAATAAAAGATTTTATGGTAATTTTAGGTGTTGATACTAAAACTAAATATACGGAAATACCCAGAATAACTAAGGAGTTAATGAAAAAGGTATTTGAGATAAGAGAAGGAAAAGATATTCTTCAATTATCCTGGTTGAGTAGTGCGAGATATAAAGCTGGTGAGGGGTTGGTTATATTAAAGTTTGATTCTTCTTTAAAACCATATATGCTACAATTAAAAAAACTTTATACAAGTTATAAACTAGATAATATTTTATCGTTAAAAAGTAAATATTCGCTTAGATTATTTGAAATTTTAAAATCAAATCAATTTAAAAAGTGTTGGGAAATTGATTTGGAAGAGTTAAGAAAATTGCTTGGAGCATATGAAAAGTCTTATTCAATTTATCAAAATGTTAAAAATAGAATTATACTTCAAGCCAAAAAAGAACTTAAAGAAAAAACAGATATAAGTTTTGATTTTGAAGAAATAAAGACGGGCAGAAAAGTTACTAGCATTAAATTCTATATAAAACCTAATAAAAAATCTAATATAGAAGATAAAAATAAAAATGAAATTGCTTTAGGTAAAGTAGAAGAACAAAGCGTAGAAGATCCCAAAACTTTAACAGAGGAAATGGAGAAAATAAATATCGTAAAGGAAAGCATAAAAATTATAGAGAAGGTAGATATAACGAATTTTGAAGCTAAAAAAATATTAGCGGCAGCGGGCGGAGATATTATTAAAATAACAAATAAAATAGATATAATTAAAAAAACTAATAAAGAAATAAGAAATTTAGTAGGCTTATTAATTACGGCGTTAAAAGAAGATTATACGCAACCAAAACAAACTAAAGGTAGCAAAGGTAGTACTTTTAATGATTATGAGCAGCGTAAGTATGATTATGATGATTTGGAAAAAAAATTACTAGGCTGGGATAAATATACGGAGTCGGGACCGGAAGAAGATGATTCGGAAAAAGATGAATTTGATCAAATTTCAATTTTTTAATTTTAAAATGTCATAATAATTAGATATATAAAAAATAATGGCCATAAGCCAACAAATGGAGGAATACATATGGTGGATGTAGATGAAATATTAGGTTTTACAATAGAATCGAATGTAATAGAAGTAGAATTTACAGATTACGTTTTGGAAGTAGATCTAAAAGACCTTAAAGGAATGGAGATAAATAAAGATAATTTAGCAGAAGTAATATGTAAAAAATATATAAAAAAAGAAGGCTAATGCCTTCTTTTTTTATTGATCCAAATAGTTCGTTGCCACAACGCAAATCCTGTTGTGGCCTAGATTAGCACTAACTATTTTTAAAGCCTGTTTGTTAAACTTGCATTTGTTGTGCGTACTATAATAGTCTAAAGGCTTATCTTTGGCAACACGCTTATATAAGGTTTGTGCGTATATTCTTCTAAAAAAATGTATGTTAAAATATTTATCTTGCTTTCCAAAAACCAAGTCATTGCTATTTTTTATATTTTTTAAAGGTGTAGAATCTAGGCATTCCACTATTCTAGGCCGACCACCTTTAGTCATTTTTTGGTATTCCCTATTTGTGTAGAAATCAATGTAAAATTTATCATTTTCAATACTATTAATTTTTATTTTAACCTTATTAGGTACTTCCATTTCCATTTTTAAAATTCTTTCTTTTAGCTTACTACCTAATATTATTTGTTTGTGTTGCAAATGCTCCAATTCCTTTCTTCGTAGGCCTGTTACCTTTAAAAAAGAGGTTAATTCTTTAGACATATTTTTTATGCAATAAGAATTTAGTGTTCTACCACGCATATTTTTTATATGCCTCTTACTTTCCAGGTTAAATTCTTGTGTATTTATTCCCAATACTTTACCTATAGCAGCCGCTTTACTACTTATGGTATTAACACTATTTCCTTTAGATCTACACCAGTCCAAATAATCTAAACAATGTTCCAGTGTTATATCCTGTTCTTTTTTAATACCTTTTGCATTGCAATATTTAGCAAATTCCGTAATTTTTTTGGTAATCTTTTAAAGTCCCACTTGAAAAAATAGCATTTTTAACACCATTTTTGCTAATTTTATTAAACATATAATCATCCTTAAATTCTTCTTTTGCAGCTCTTTTACTCTGTCCCACATTTGGCCAATACATATTATGCAGTTTTCTTTTTAGATCAAAAATCAAACTCATATTAATTAAATCTCCTTTCTACTAAAATTTTATAAAAAACTTATAAAATGGCAGACCTATAGCCCTATAAGCTTATAAGTTTTTTATAAAATTTTAAAAGAACTAATATACAAGCAGACTTTTTTTAAGTGGCTCCCCTCCACTGTTTACAATTGTTTACGATGTTTTGTTAACCTATTTTTTGCAATAAATCTAATGTTTTTTTGTGTAATTGTACGCCAAATTTAGTGCCAGCAATTTACCCCAAAGGTAAATTGCATTATAAAGTTTGTAATTTGCATATTTTTTTAATTCTGAAAATTGTAATACTACTTTTTGTGTTAAGTAAAATTGTTGTAATAAGTACATAGTTCTATTTTAAATTCTCTTCAGTGTTTCAAATTTTCCAAAGGAAAATTTGTGCTATTGTTTGTATTAATATTAAAATGTGTGTTAATAGCTTAATTTTAGCTTTTAAGGCAAGCCGAGTTGTGGTACATACTTTTGTATGCATTACATGTTTAAATAGCTTTAAATGCTATTTAAAAGCGTTTTAATATTAGCTATATAAGCCATAAAAAATTTAATCAAACAATTATTATTGCAAAAAACAAAAAAACATAAATTTTTATAAAAAAATTTTAAAGTTTACACATTTATTTGTTAAATTTAAAAAAAATGCTTATAATAGTAATAGCGAATAAAGCATTGTAGCTAAGTGCTAAAATATTATTGAGAATTAATAAAAAAATAGAGCCAGTATTGGCTCTATTTTTTTATTTAAAGTTTACAATGATTAAATAGTTCTGGCAATTATTGTAAACTTTAAATAGCTATGTTATAATGCTTATCATAAAATGTTTACATAAATTGGAAATAATAAATGTTTACAATATACAATAATTGAGGTGATCTTAATGTCCAGGGGCAGGAAAAAAATTAATAACGCTAAAAAAGAAGTTATTTCTGTTCGTATAACTTCAGAGCAAAAGGAAGTTTTAGATAAAAATCCTTGGTTAAGGCTAGAACTAAATAAATACGTAAGAGATTACTTACAAGCTTTTGTTTTTAAAAATTAAATTTACTTACAGTTTTAGAAAAACAACAACACAAAACTTAATTTAAAAACTTAACTATTTAATTTTATTAAGTAGTTTTTTTGTGCAGCTCCTTTGTTGTTGTATAGTAATAGTATAGTCAGGGGCTTGCAAATCAAGGCATATCAGGGTTATTGGGTTACTGAAAAAGTCGGTTACTAGATACTTGACAAGTATCTAGTAACCGACTTTAATCAAGATATAATTTTACATTAAAAGTATTGAATATAATTATATGATTAAAAAAAGGTAAATATATAAATTTATTTTATATTCTTTTTAATGCATTTAAATAAAAAATAGTTAATTAATAATGAAATAGGAATAACCACTATAAAAATTCCTATTAATCCTAATAATGTAAAATTGAAGTTGCTAGGTATTACTTCATTAAAAAAATAACACCATAGTTTGAATATGAGATAGAAATACACACTTGAATTTAAAAGAAAAACAAGTTTTATTTTAGTATTTTGCATTTAACTACCTCCAATTAGTTGTATTAGTATATTAATTATTAAAGTACTTTAATATATCAATATCACACTTATTTTATTTATATAGATATTTATTTATATCTGCAAAATTGTTAGTATTTGACCAATTTGAACATTCATTAAAATAGCTCCCTTCATATATTATTATATTTAAATACATATATGTAATATTCTACATTTACACACACTGTCCTCCTTAAAATAAATTTACCTCCAGTTTTAACAACAACATAAAACTGAATTTAAGAACTTAACTATTTATTTTATTAAGTAGTTTTTTTGTGCAGCTACTATGTTGTTGTTTTATATGTTTTAACAATCTTTTTGTTTTAAATGTTTAGGAGCTACGCACACGCTAGTAAAATCAATGTCTTTAAAATTTAAATAATACATTTCCGTACCTAAATAATACATTTCCGTACCTAAATAAAATTTAAATAATACATTTCCGTACCTAAATAATACATTTCCGTACCTAAATAATACATATACTTTAATGTTGTATTAGTATTTTAATTATGGTAATATATTCATATGAGGTGATTATATGGATAAAAATTATATAGTAACTAAGGCGAATACTTTAATAACTGCGAATTATAATTTAAGTCTGCAGGAGCAGAAACTAATATTAACGCTTGCCTCAATGGTGCAACCACAAGATGTAGACTTTAAAGAATATATGTTCAAAATAAAAGATTTTATGGTAATTTTAGGTGTTGATACTAAAACTAAATATACGGAAATACCCAGAATAACTAAGGAGTTAATGAAAAAGGTATTTGAGATAAGAGAAGGAAAAGATATTCTTCAATTATCCTGGTTGAGTAGTGCGAGATATAAAGCTGGTGAGGGGTTGGTTATATTAAAGTTTGATTCTTCTTTAAAACCATATATGCTACAATTAAAAAAACTTTATACAAGTTATAAACTAGATAATATTTTATCGTTAAAAAGTAAATATTCGCTTAGATTATTTGAAATTTTAAAATCAAATCAATTTAAAAAGTGTTGGGAAATTGATTTGGAAGAGTTAAGAAAATTGCTTGGAGCATATGAAAAGTCTTATTCAATTTATCAAAATGTTAAAAATAGAATTATACTTCAAGCCAAAAAAGAACTTAAAGAAAAAACAGATATAAGTTTTGATTTTGAAGAAATAAAGACGGGCAGAAAAGTTACTAGCATTAAATTCTATATAAAACCTAATAAAAAATCTAATATAGAAGATAAAAATAAAAATGAAATTGCTTTAGGTAAAGTAGAAGAACAAAGCGTAGAAGATCCCAAAACTTTAACAGAGGAAATGGAGAAAATAAATATCGTAAAGGAAAGCATAAAAATTATAGAGAAGGTAGATATAACGAATTTTGAAGCTAAAAAAATATTAGCGGCAGCGGGCGGAGATATTATTAAAATAACAAATAAAATAGATATAATTAAAAAAACTAATAAAGAAATAAGAAATTTAGTAGGCTTATTAATTACGGCGTTAAAAGAAGATTATACGCAACCAAAACAAACTAAAGGTAGCAAAGGTAGTACTTTTAATGATTATGAGCAGCGTAAGTATGATTATGATGATTTGGAAAAAAATTACTAGGCTGGGATAAATATACGGAGTCGGGACCGGAAGAAGATGATTCGGAAAAAGATGAATTTGATCAAATTTCAATTTTTTAATTTTAAAATGTCATAATAATTAGATATATAAAAAATAATGGCCATAAGCCAACAAATGGAGGAATACATATGGTGGATGTAGATGAAATATTAGGTTTTACAATAGAATCGAATGTAATAGAAGTAGAATTTACAGATTACGTTTTGGAAGTAGATCTAAAAGACCTTAAAGGAATGGAGATAAATAAAGATAATTTAGCAGAAGTAATATGTAAAAAATATATAAAAAAAGAAGGCTAATGCCTTCTTTTTTTATTGATCCAAATAGTTCGTTGCCACAACGCAAATCCTGTTGTGGCCTAGATTAGCACTAACTATTTTTAAAGCCTGTTTGTTAAACTTGCATTTGTTGTGCGTACTATAATAGTCTAAAGGCTTATCTTTGGCAACACGCTTATATAAGGTTTGTGCGTATATTCTTCTAAAAAAATGTATGTTAAAATATTTATCTTGCTTTCCAAAAACCAAGTCATTGCTATTTTTTATATTTTTTAAAGGTGTAGAATCTAGGCATTCCACTATTCTAGGCCGACCACCTTTAGTCATTTTTTGGTATTCCCTATTTGTGTAGAAATCAATGTAAAATTTATCATTTTCAATACTATTAATTTTTATTTTAACCTTATTAGGTACTTCCATTTCCATTTTTAAAATTCTTTCTTTTAGCTTACTACCTAATATTATTTGTTTGTGTTGCAAATGCTCCAATTCCTTTCTTCGTAGGCCTGTTACCTTTAAAAAAGAGGTTAATTCTTTAGACATATTTTTTATGCAATAAGAATTTAGTGTTCTACCACGCATATTTTTTATATGCCTCTTACTTTCCAGGTTAAATTCTTGTGTATTTATTCCCAATACTTTACCTATAGCAGCCGCTTTACTACTTATGGTATTAACACTATTTCCTTTAGATCTACACCAGTCCAAATAATCTAAACAATGTTCCAGTGTTATATCCTGTTCTTTTTTAATACCTTTTGCATTGCAATATTTAGCAAATTCCGTAATTTTTTTTGGTAATCTTTTAAAGTCCCACTTGAAAAAATAGCATTTTTAACACCATTTTTGCTAATTTTATTAAACATATAATCATCCTTAAATTCTTCTTTTGCAGCTCTTTTACTCTGTCCCACATTTGGCCAATACATATTATGCAGTTTTCTTTTTAGATCAAAAATCAAACTCATATTAATTAAATCTCCTTTCTACTAAAATTTTATAAAAAACTTATAAAATGGCAGACCTATAGCCCTATAAGCTTATAAGTTTTTTATAAAATTTTAAAAGAACTAATATACAAGCAGACTTTTTTTAAGTGGCTCCCCTCCACTGTTTACAATTGTTTACGATGTTTTGTTAACCTATTTTTTGCAATAAATCTAATGTTTTTGTGTAATTGTACGCCAAATTTAGTGCCAGCAATTTACCCCAAAGGTAAATTGCATTATAAAGTTTGTAATTTGCATATTTTTTTAATTCTGAAAATTGTAATACTACTTTTTGTGTTAAGTAAAATTGTTGTAATAAGTACATAGTTCTATTTTAAATTCTCTTCAGTGTTTCAAATTTTCCAAAGGAAAATTTGTGCTATTGTTTGTATTAATATTAAAATGTGTGTTAATAGCTTAATTTTAGCTTTTAAGGCAAGCCGAGTTGTGGTACATACTTTTGTATGCATTACATGTTTAAATAGCTTTAAATGCTATTTAAAAGCGTTTTAATATTAGCTATATAAGCCATAAAAAATTTAATCAAACAATTATTATTGCAAAAAACAAAAAACATAAATTTTTATAAAAAAATTTTAAAGTTTACACATTTATTTGTTAAATTTAAAAAAATGCTTATAATAGTAATAGCGAATAAAGCATTGTAGCTAAGTGCTAAAATATTATTGAGAATTAATAAAAAAATAGAGCCAGTATTGGCTCTATTTTTTTATTTAAAGTTTACAATGATTAAATAGTTCTGGCAATTATTGTAAACTTTAAATAGCTATGTTATAATGCTTATCATAAAATGTTTACATAAATTGGAAATAATAAATGTTTACAATATACAATAATTGAGGTGATCTTAATGTCCAGGGGCAGGAAAAAAATTAATAACGCTAAAAAAGAAGTTATTTCTGTTCGTATAACTTCAGAGCAAAAGGAAGTTTTAGATAAAAATCCTTGGTTAAGGCTAGAACTAAATAAATACGTAAGAGATTACTTACAAGCTTTTGTTTTTAAAAATTAAATTTACTTACAGTTTTAGAAAAACAACAACACAAAACTTAATTTAAAAACTTAACTATTTAATTTTATTAAGTAGTTTTTTTGTGCAGCTCCTTTGTTGTTGTATAGTAATAGTATAGTCAGGGGCTTGCAAATCAAGGCATATCAGGGTTATTGGGTTACTGAAAAAGTCGGTTACTAGATACTTGACAAGTATCTAGTAACCGACTTTAATCAAGATATAATTTTACATTAAAAGTATTGAATATAATTATATGATTAAAAAAAGGTAAATATATAAATTTATTTTATATTCTTTTTAATGCATTTAAATAAAAAATAGTTAATTAATAATGAAATAGGAATAACCACTATAAAAATTCCTATTAATCCTAATAATGTAAAATTGAAGTTGCTAGGTATTACTTCATTAAAAAAATAACACCATAGTTTGAATATGAGATAGAAATACACACTTGAATTTAAAAGAAAAACAAGTTTTATTTTAGTATTTTGCATTTAACTACCTCCAATTAGTTGTATTAGTATATTAATTATTAAAGTACTTTAATATATCAATATCACACTTATTTTATTTATATAGATATTTATTTATATCTGCAAAATTGTTAGTATTTGACCAATTTGAACATTCATTAAAATAGCTCCCTTCATATATTATTATATTTAAATACATATATGTAATATTCTACATTTACACACACTGTCCTCCTTAAAATAAATTTACCTCCAGTTTTAACAACAACATAAAACTGAATTTAAGAACTTAACTATTTATTTTATTAAGTAGTTTTTTTGTGCAGCTACTATGTTGTTGTTTTATATGTTTTAACAATCTTTTTGTTTTAAATGTTTAGGAGCTACGCACACGCTAGTAAAATCAATGTCTTTAAAATTTAAATAATACATTTCCGTACCTAAATAATACATTTCCGTACCTAAATAAAATTTAAAT
>JBGVUE010000002.1 GCA_041861885.1 Haloimpatiens sp. FM7315 | reverse complement strand
ACAAGAGTGTAGAAACTGCAAATCTTCTACAGACTCTGAAAGCAGAAATGCATACATAAACTTTAGCATAATCCTTAAGATAAAGAGAGTCTTGTATCAAATATTTCTTAAATTTTTCTTATCTAAATTTCCTGATTTTAATCCTTGTATAAAAGGATGTTGCATATATCTATTACTTAAGTCTATATAACTCTTTTATCTTCTTTTATTTTTTGAGAAACTCATCTTTAATTTCACTCCTTTTTATAGCTTTATGTGTATAAGAGGAAGTATAGAAAGTACAACTATACTTAATAAAGCCTCAACTCCATAACCTAAAACATTATAGCCAACAGAGTACACCCAAACATTAGTACCTTTAGAGCAAACTGTCCAAAGAAAATAACTCCAGAAAAACACACTAAAAAGAATAGATATAATTGAGGCAAAAAACAGCTCCAAGTATGATTTTAAATTTATTTTCAACACCAAACAAAGGTACAAAAGCAACTGCAATCATAGACCCAAAGTAATCTAATGGAATTTGAGGTGCGATAGTACGGTGGCTGGAATGACAATTTTAATCAAAGCTACAATAACTGCACAAATTATTCCTTCCATGCCAAACATTACTGAAAGCATCATAATGGGTAAAATAGAAAGGAGACTGCATTCACCCACTATGCAGAAGAACAATTTTTATTGTAAAGCACCATTGTGATTGCAGCAAATGTACTATCCTTACAATTGATTTTGCCCAGTTGAACCCTTTTAATTATTATACTGTTACTGTGATGAAGGACCAAGAAAAGAATACAAAGCTCACAATTCTTAGTGATTTTCCCAACTCTCCCTTATTTTATTTTAGTAATTTTGGACAAAAGAATATTTAAAATGTAATGCACTAAATATTATGACAATCCAAATTCACATGCTTGCTCTGGACAGTTTGAGGTTTTCATGTATTAGATTAATTCTCTGCCTGATTGCAGCCCCCTAGTTTGCCTGGTTCCGATGTGATGACAGTCAATCAATAATGTGAAGATAAACTCATCTCTATAATTAAATTATATGTTCTTTATAAAGGTGTCAGAATCTGATCATTAGGTTTCACCTTGCGCTTATTCATTAATATATTTATAACAAAAGCTAGTTTTATAAAAATATTCAAAATATTAACTTATTATTTCGCTCCTATTTCATTAATTCTTCTTTTCTGGATTAATAGTAGCTAAATAAGTTGAAATAATAGTAATACCTATGATAATTAAAAGCTGCGTATATGGTTTATCATTATTCTTCAAAGTAAAATAGTTCTTCAAACTTTTTATCCAAGGCGATACAAAGAACTAATGCTAATTTTGCAGTGGGATTAAATTGACCTGTTTCAATAGAACTAATTGTATTTTTTGATACACCCACCATTTGAGCAAGTTCTGATTGAGATAACTCTTTTTCAGCTCTAACTTCTTTTAAATTATTAAGTAGTACTAAGCTTCCTCCATGCTTTTCGTTTTGCTTCTTTCTAAGATTTCTTCTTATTCATTATTAGACTTCTTTAAAATTTATTGCCAAGTTTACTTGGCATCTATATTATGTCATGCCAAGTTTACTTTTGCGAACAAGAAAACAAAAAAAGATGCTTATTTAATCAATATAATTAAATAAGCATCTTTTATATTTTAATCACTCTTTAAGCTAAAACTTTCTTTTGAAAAATCTCTCTTCTTTACTTTTACAAAGAACACTACTAAAAAAACTAAAGCCACAATAAAAGCAGTTACATTTTGAAAAGCTAGAAGATAACTTAAATCCCTCTGGAGCCTGAATTATACAACTTACACATACCAAAGTCATAAACAATGCAGGTATTAATGTTATCCAGTAATTTTTCTTTTTTCATAAAAATACACGGAAGAAGCCTCAAAGGGTTACCATAGCAAAAGCCTGAGTTAACCACCCCATATATCTCCAAAGTATTGGAAATTTTACAAAGGTTAAAAATACACCAATTGCAAACATAGGAACTGCAACAACTAACCTGTTAGCTATTTTTTCTTGAGGATAATTTAATATATCAGTTAGTGCTAGCCTAGCACTTCTAAAAGCAGTATCTCCAGTAGTTATAGGGCATACAATTACTCCCATTATAGCCAAGGCTCCACCCAGTTTTCCCAAAAGTGTATTTGATATTTCAAATACAGCTCCTGCTGCTCCTGCCTTTCCCAGTATTATTTCTCCAAGCCCTGGGGTTCCTTTATAAAAGGCAAGTCCTGCTGCTACCCAAACCATAGCAACAACACCTTCAGTTATCATAGCTCCATAGAAAACTTTTCTGCCATCTTTTTCATTTTTCATACACCTTGCCATCATAGGAGACTGAGTAGCATGAAACCCAGATATAGCTCCGCAAGCTAAAGTTACAAACATCATTGGCCACATAGATACACTCTTAGGATGTAAATTAGAGAACTGAATTTCAGGAATATGATATCCCTTTATAAATAAAGCAGCTCCAACTCCTATAGCCATAAAAGCTAAGCATATTCCAAACACAGGATAGATTTTACCTATAATGACGTCTACCGGTAATATAGTTGCCAAAAAAATAGTATATAAAAATAATAGCTATCCATAGATTTATTCCAAATTTAGTTGGAATTAAAGTATTCAAAAGTCCAGCAGGACCAGCAACAAATACAACGCCTACAATTATACAGAAAAAAACTGTAATAATTCTCATTATGCTTTGTACATTTTTACCAAGATATAAGCCATATATTTCAGAAAGACTAGCCCCCTTATGTCTTAATGAAATCATTCCAGATACATAGTCATGAGTAGCTCCCCCTAAAACGCAACCAGCTATTACCCAAAGGAATGCTATAGGACCGTATAAAGCTCCCATCAATGCCCCAAAAATAGGTCCAAGACCTGCAATATTAAAAGAAATTGTATTAAATAAACTTTCCAAGTTGGCATGGGAATAAAATCCACACCATCATTTAATTCATAGGCTGGCGTCTTAACATTTTCACGAGCATCTAATTGTTTTTCAACATACTTTGAAAAGAAAAGGTATCCAGCTAAAAGAACTAATAGCCCTCCAATAAATGTATACATAAGTATTGCCCCCTTTTTACATATTAAAAAATCTAGATAAAAAAAGAACCTTTAGCCCTATGGCAAAAGGATTCACTTGATATTTTTATAAATAATACAGGGTTTTTATTAAAATATCAAATTGAAATTTTTAATATTTTAGTCATGTTATCGTTTAAATTATTTTAATTCTCTACGTCTCACTGTTTTCTTAATTTTTTTATTTTTATTTTAAATCATAATTTTTAGAAATTTGAATTATTTTTCGAAATAAATTCTTAAGTAATCATAATGAATAATGAATCTTTGTTTTTATATGAAAACAATTGCAATTTGTAATAAATTGTTTTGTATTTAACATTATATTGTTTTATAATCATCTTCGTGTACAAACTATATATAATTTACGGCAGGTGGAAAAAATGAAAAACGATTATGCATTACAAAATGATATTTCTATTGGGAATAGTCTAAATTATAATTCAAATTATTTCTCTGGTTTAAAAACCGGACTTCCAATTTGTTTAGGTTACATACCCGTGGCATTTACATTTGGAATTATGGCTGTTAATGGGGGAATTCCCGTTTGGCTTACAATATTTATATCAGTATCCAATTTAACCTCAGCAGGTCAATTTGCAGGTACAAACCTTATAATATCAAATGCATCTTTAGTAGAGATAGCCTTTACTACATTTATAATTAATATAAGATATTTTCTTATGTCACTATCTCTTTCGCAAAAACTTGAATCTGATATTTCATTGTCTAAGAAAAGCATTTTAGCCTTTGGAATTACAGATGAGATATTTTCAATTGCAGCAATGGAAAAAGATAAATTAACATTTTCTTATATGATGGGTTTAATAACAGGTCCATTTTTGGGTTGGTCACTAGGCACAGTATTAGGAGCAGTATCTTGCTCACATCTTCCTAAATTACTACAAAGTTCTATGGGAATTGCACTATATGCTATGTTTATTGCACTTTTAGTTCCTTCTTCTAAAAAATCAAAGGCAGCTGCTTGCATCACTCTAACTGCTATCTTTATAAGTTGTGCTTTTACATGGCTACCTATATTAAATACAATATCCGGTGGTTGGAGAATTATGATTGCAACTATTGCAGCCTCTGTTATGGGAGCTATACTTTTCCCAAGAGAAGGTGAAGACCTATGATGAAAATGTTTATAGCAGTACTTTTAATGGCACTTGTAACATATCTTCCAAGAGTGCTTCCCCTTATATTTGTTAAAGGTAACATAAAATCAAAATTTATAAAATCTTTTTTATTCTATGTACCCTTTGCAGTACTAGGAGCTATGACATTTCCCGCTATATTTTATTCAACACAAAATTTACCCTCTGCAATTGCAGGAACAGCTGTAGCCTTGTTTCTTGCATATTTAGAAAAAAATCTAGTAACAGTTGCAATAAGCGCTATTGTTGTTGTATATGCCTTCGGAATTGTAATATAAATGAATTTAAACTATACATACAAACTTAAATTGAATAATAGAATTAACTAGAGGCACATCAAAATAAAGACTGTGCATTAAAAGTATTTTTCTTTTAATGCACAGTCTTTTATTATATTATCCATTAAATCCTTTGCTTGCCTTTAATTCTAAAATCTATTATATTTAAGACATCCTATAAAGCTTTTGAAAGAAGGATTACTATGAATAAAATAGCAAGTGAAAATCTTAAAACACAGACAAAGAAAAGCATAAACTCTGCATTTACATACAAAGAAGCTGAACTTAATAACACCTCAGAAAGTATTTCTAAAGATATTATAAAATCCAGTGAAACAGGTTTAATAAACTATGTAATAGATTCTAACCTAGCACTGCGACCAGAACTTATAGTAAATGATTATAAAAAAGCCACTAAGGTGTTAACTAGTTTAACCTCTGAACTTTTAAAATGCACTAGCTTTATGATATCTGTAGCATTTATTACCCAAAGTGGAGTTACCCCTCTTCTTGAGACCTTGAAAATTTTAGAAAATAGAGGAGTACAGGGCAAAATTCTAACTACAGATTATCTTAATTTCAGTGAACCAAAGGCACTAAAAAAACTTTTGAGTTTTTCAAACATTGAAATGAAAATGTATTTGAAAGATAGCTTTCACACCAAGGGCTATATCTTTAAACACAAGGATCACTATAAAATTATAGTGGGAAGTTCAAATCTTACGCAAAGCGCACTAACTAAAAATAAAGAATGGAATGTAAAATTCTCCTCTTTAGAAGCAGGTTCTCTAACTAAAGGAGTCATAAGTGAATTTAACTCAATGTGGGCTGATTCAGATATACTAACAGATTCTTTTATAACTTCTTATGAAAAAATATATTTAAAACAAAGAGAATCCTTTAGAAAAAGCAAAATAAAAAGAATTTCTCAGTATAAATTAAAGCCAAATAAACTCCAGGTTTCTGCAATTAACGCTTTAGATAATATCAGAAAAAAAGGTGCTAAAAAGCCCTTTTAATCTCAGCTACTGGCACAGGTAAAACCTATTTATCTGCCTTTGACGCTAGAAATTACAATGCCAAAAGAGTCTTATTCATAATACACAGAGAACAAATAGCCTTGAAAGCTCTTGAAAGCTTTAAAAATGTCTTTGGAGACACAAAAGTATGGGAATTCTTTCAGGTAATTCTCATAACACAGATAAAGATTTTTTATTTACTACAATTCAAACCCTTTCAAAGGATGAAGTTTTACATGCTTTTTCTAAAACTCAGTTTGATTACATAATTATTGATGAAGTTCATAAAGCTGGTGCTTCAAGCTATCAAAAGGTTTTTAATTACTTTGAGCCAAAATTTTTACTAGGCATGACTGCAACACCAGAGAGAAATGATGATTTTGATATATTTAAAATGTTTGACCACAATATTGCCTATGAAATTAGACTACAAGAAGCCTTAGAAGAGGATTTGCTATGTCCTTTTCACTATTTTGGAATAACTGATATTAAAGTAGATGGCACTTTTATAAATGATACCACCAGTTTTAACAATTTAGTATCTGATAAAAGAGTTCAGCACATTATTGATAAAATTAACTTTTACGGATACTGCGGAGATAGAGTAAAAGGTCTGGTGTTTTGCGGAAACAAAAAAGAGGCTTATGAATTATCCTCAAAATTTAACAAACAGGGCTATAACACAGTTGCTTTAACTGGAGAAGATTCTCAAACTCAGCGTTATGAAGCCGTATCCCGTTTAGAACAAGATGCCCCTTTAAATTCACTAGACTACATCTTTACTGTAGACATTTTTAACGAAGGAGTGGATATTCCTTCCGTTAATCAAGTTATAATGCTAAGGCCTACTAAATCAGCAATTATTTTTGTACAGCAACTAGGAAGAGGTCTTAGAAAATATAACTTTAAAGAATATGTTGTAGTTTTAGACTTTGTTGGAAATTATAAAAATAATTTTTTGATTCCCATAGCACTTTCTGGTGACAAAAGTTATAACAAAGACACTATTAGAAAATATGTACTTGAAGGTAACAGGCTAATTCCAGGCTGCTCTACTGTTAACTTTGATGAAATTTCTAAAAAGCGGATTTTTGAATCCATTGATACTGCTAATTTTAACGACATAAAAATCCTTAAAGAAAGCTATAACGCCCTTAAAAGAAAGCTTGGTAAAATTCCAACTCTAAAAGACTTTGATTTATATGAAGCCATTGATGTTTTAAGAATTTTTGAAAATAAATCCTTAGGCTCTTATTATGCATTTCTAAAAAAATACGAAAAGGATTATAAAATAAAACTAAGCTCTATTGAAGAAAAGTTTATAGAATTTATTTCTAAAAAGCTTGGAAGTGGCAAAAAAATTCACGAGCTTTTAATGATTAAATGCGCACTAAATTGTAATGAAAACTGCGATTTAATGACAGTGTTAAAGGAAACCTTAAAAAATCAGTACAACATTTGTTTTAAAAATACCACAGAAACCTGTGTTTACAACGTGCTTACAAACAGATTTCCCTGTGGCAGTAATAAAAGCACTTATAAAGACTGCATTTTTTTAGACAAGCTTGGGGACAGGTACAAAGTTTCAACTATTTTTAAAAAATGTATGGAGAATATAGACTTTAAAACTATGGTTGAAGAATTAATTGAATTTGGCATAAATAGATATAAAAGTCGCTACAGCACCCTTTATATGAATACCAACTTTAAACTATATGAAAAATACACCTATGATGATGTAATGAGACTTTTAGATTGGGAAAAAAGTGAGGTTCCTCTTAATATTGGGGGCTATAAATATGACAAGAAAACTAAAACCTACCCTGTATTTATAAATTATCAAAAATCAGAAACCATTACTGACTCCATAAAATATGAAGATAGATTTATATCACCTTCAAGACTGATTGCACTATCAAAATCAGGACGAACTTCTAAATCAGAGGATGTTATAAAGGCCTATACTTCAGAAGAAAATGGCATTGAAATGGACTTGTTTGTTAGAAAAAATAAAGATGACAAAATATCTAAAGAATTTTACTATTTGGGCAAAATCAAAGCCCTAGGAGATCTAAAAGATATTATAATGCCAAACACAAACAAAACTGCTGTAGAAATCCAATATCAATTGTACACTCCAATAAGAGAAGATATATTTGAATACATTATTTCTTAAAAAAGCCTAAAGTACTCCATAAACTTTAATGATGATTACTTTAGGCTTCAAATTTTATATTTTTAGAGCTCTTTAAGCACTTTTATATCAGCGGGAACCCAGTTAAGCTTGTCCTTTTCCTCTAAAGTTATCCACTTAACTTCATTGTGAGCATTTAGATGCAGTTTCCCACCATTTACAGTACACATAAAGCAATGCATTGTAAGATGAAAGTTTGAATAATCATAATCTATAGTAGTCAAAAATTTATCTACATTTATATCAAGCTCTAGCTCTTCTTTAATTTCACGTTTAAGAGCCTGCTCTCTTGTTTCTCCTTTCTCAATTTTCCCCCTGGAAACTCCCACATATTTAAAAACTCACCATAACCTCTTTTAGTTACAAATATTTTATCTTGTTTTTTTATAACCGCTGCGACAACTTCTATGTTTTTCATATTGTAACACCCCTATCTTAATAATCCATTCTAATATTATATCATTTTATAGAAATTATAAGTTAAATGTTTATAAGACTCATTTCAAGAATATATTTCTTTTTTTCTTATGCTTTTGTTTATTTGTAAATATTGTACCAAAAACATAACTATGCAATAATATTATATAGATTCTTTAATTATAGATAATTAGTATTTACTAGAAGAGAGAAGGATTACTATGAGACAAAAGAGTTTTCTTGTATTAAGCATTGCAGCTTTAGTAGTATGTGTTTCAGCACTAAAAGTATCTAGTAACAGCGCACTAGGAATACTCGCTGCTATAGCATGGTTTATTTGTTCTTTAGTGTATTTTATAAAGTGGAAAAACTCAAAATAATAAAAGATCCTCCCTATAATAATTCATTATCCTAGGGAGAATCTTTTATTTACTGCAGATACACTTAATACAAAATATTATTTTTCAGTATCTCAATAGTAATGTTTTATGAATCTTCTTTTCGTCACCTCAAAGGAGTAAGCGACTGGCACCAAATCATAGATTTGGGCTCTAAATTTATGAAACTCAGATTCATTTCTTCATCTGAGTAAGTGACTCACACCAAATCACAGATTTGGGTTCGCTACTTAATTACATCTCATGTTAAGGTTCAATATTTTTGAAAATAGAAAAATTTACTTGACTTTTTGTATTTAAATACATCTCATGTTAAGGTTCAATGAAAGCAAAAACAAAAGAGTTAGATATGTTGTACAATTTAAATACATCTCATGTTAAGGTTCAATATCAAGACTTAATACCAAATTGGTGTAGATTGTCAAGTAAAACTGACCCCTTTTTACGTTGAATTTTGACCCCCTAGAGTTTAAATTTCAACTAAGTCAAAACAATCTTTTTTTAGATTTTTAGTGTTAATTATTAAAGTCTTTGTTTCATGATTAATAGAAACATATTTATTTAGTTCCATTAACCTATCTTTAATAAGTTCTTTAATCAATTCATCAAAGCTTGAATTAGGGACATGCCCTGATAAGGACATAAATCCTTTATGTGTATTTTCTTTAGGAATTGAACTATTAAGCTCATCTATAGTCATAAAACCAGAATCTACAGCCACCTTACTCTTATGTATATATATTCTTTGAGAAGAGTCATAACAGTAATCTGTTAACTTAAGAAGCCTCCGTCTGACTTGTTGAAAGCTAAGATCATACTTTTTTCTTGATAACAAAACAGCCTCGCTTTTACCTTTTTCATTAAGGATATTTACAAACTCATCAAAATCTATTTCAATATTATTCTTCAATTGCTATACCTCCTCAAAATGCCTATTTACTCTATAGCTATCGCCTGTTATACTTATTACATGGGAATGATGTAGAAGCCTATCAAGTACTGCACTTGCTGCAAGTTCACTGGTAAATATCTCATCCCATCTATTAAAGGGTAAATTTGTGGTAACTATTAGGGAGCTTTTTTCATATCTTTGGCGGATTAATTGAAAAAAATGCTCTCTTTTTCTTTATCCATTTTTAAATACCCTATGTCATCAATGATTAATAAATCTATTTTGGCAAGCTTAGCGAATTTTTGCTTTAATGTGCCAAGTGCGATAGCACCATACAGATCATCTACTAAATCAATAGCATTAGCAAAGAACACTGATTTTCCACAATGGCATGCTTTTATGCCAATCCCTTCAGCTAAGTGACTTTTTCCTACGCCAGGCGGACCGATAAACACAAGATTCTCATGCTTTTCCATAAAGCTCAATGTAGTTAGATCAAGAACCTTTGATTGATTTATACCTTTAGGAAAGTCAAAATCAAAAGATTCTATAGTTTTATGTCCATCAAAACAAGCTTTTTTAATATTTCTTTGAGCTAGACGCTCTTTTTTGCCTTGTTCTTCAACCTTTAATAACTTGTACAAAAACTCTCTATATCCTATATTTTTCTCTATTGCATTTTCAATTTCTTCATCATATCTTTCATATACATCAGGAAGCTTGAATTGCTTTAACAGTGTCCTTATTTCAACATTTAAATCTTTTACTTTAGCTGTCATAATGTGCTCCTTTTCCATAGTAAGAAAGCTCTCTTATTAACTCTTTTTCATTATTCAAGGTATGTTTAGTTGCCGTTTTCTTCGAAAGAGATAACTCTACTTTTTCATGTTCAATTATAAGATTTAGATATTTTTCTTTAATTGTAGATTTTATATTTTCAATCCTAAAAATATTGTTTTCAATGCAGTGTTTAAGAATAATATCAAGGTCTTCGACACTATACAAATCCTTTAATTTAAGAAACTCTCGAGCATGAAAACTTGGCTGCTTAGTTACTTTTGATGATAACTCATAAAAATTCCTACCGTGTTTAAATGTATTTTCAAAGACTCTTTTTAGTTCTGGAATAGATTTTGGTACCTTTGAAGCGATAGCTTCATAATCATCAGGCACTTCGTGCTTTTCATATCTTCCAGTCAAAAGAAGGTATCTCTTTATCAAAACTAAATTCAAATCAAATATTTCTAATAAATAACCATATACTATTCTAACTTTCACTTTTCTATCTGCAAATTGTACAGGAACACTATATCTATTAGTATCAACCATTACAAAAGAATCAGTACTTACAGTTCTTATTTCAAGCTCTAAGTCCATAATTAATTTATTCCTAAGGCTTATTAAGGTGTCTTTTCCCCCTATGTTAAGATAGTTGTCGTAGGAGATAATGTATGATATTCTCGAACAAAGAGGAGAGATGTACCTATGACAAAAGGCAATGGTATAAATAAGAGATATAGTAAATTGGAAAAAGAAAAGTTAATAGCAAGAATGTTACCACCTGAAAACATATCAGTTTCAGATTTATCAAAAGAAACAGGTGTAAGCAAATCTACATTACAAACATGGAAAACAAAAGCTGGAAACCCTAAAAATACTGAGAATAACACTGGGAAAAGAGTTGTAACCCCTAAAAATAAATTTTTAACAGTTATGGAGACTTATTTACTCTCAGAAGCAGAATTAGCAAGATATTGCTAAGAGAATAAAAGTTCTAGAGAAAGATTTGCGTTTTAAAGAAAAAGCACTAGCAGAAACGGCAGCATTACTAGTTCTTAGAAAAAAGTTACAAGCGATCTTAGTGGACAACGTGGAAGATTAATAGACCACTCAGATCGCATAGCAATAGTTAATTTAATAGATGAAGCTAGAGAAAAAGGTGCTCGATTAGAAGTAGCCTGTAAAACCGTAGGGATAAGCTCTAGGACTTATGAGAGATGGTGCACAGGACAGGAAATACGGAGGGACATGAGACCTATTATTAAGAGAAATTCTCCAAGTAACAAGCTCACTGATGCTGAATATAAAAGTGTCCTAAAGACCGTTAAACTTCCAGAATACGCTGATTTACCACCATCACAGATAGTTCCAGCACTAGTTGACAGAGGGATATATATTGCCTCTGAATCTACTATGTATCGTATTCTAAAAAAGGAGAAAATGCAGACTCATAGAGGGTATGCGAGAGCCCCCCCTATGTTAAGATAGTTGTCGTAGGAGATAATGTATGATATTCTCGAACAAAGAGGAGAGATGTACCTATGACAAAAGGCAATGGTATAAATAAGAGATATAGTAAATTGGAAAAAGAAAAGTTAATAGCAAGAATGTTACCACCTGAAAACATATCAGTTTCAGATTTATCAAAAGAAACAGGTGTAAGCAAATCTACATTACAAACATGGAAAACAAAAGCTGGAAACCCTAAAAATACTGAGAATAACACTGGGAAAAGAGTTGTAACCCCTAAAAATAAATTTTTAACAGTTATGGAGACTTATTTACTCTCAGAAGCAGAATTAGCAAGATATTGCTAAGAGAATAAAAGTTCTAGAGAAAGATTTGCGTTTTAAAGAAAAAGCACTAGCAGAAACGGCAGCATTACTAGTTCTTAGAAAAAAGTTACAAGCGATCTTAGTGGACAACGTGGAAGATTAATAGACCACTCAGATCGCATAGCAATAGTTAATTTAATAGATGAAGCTAGAGAAAAAGGTGCTCGATTAGAAGTAGCCTGTAAAACCGTAGGGATAAGCTCTAGGACTTATGAGAGATGGTGCGAAGGACAGGAAATACGGAGGGACATGAGACCTATTATTAAGAGAAATTCTCCAAGTAACAAGCTCACTGATGCTGAATATAAAAGTGTCCTAAAGACCGTTAAACTTCCAGAATACGCTGATTTACCACCATCACAGATAGTTCCAGCACTAGTTGACAGAGGGATATATATTGCCTCTGAATCTACTATGTATCGTATTCTAAAAAAGGAGAAAATGCAGACTCATAGAGGGTATGCGAGAGCCCCTAAAAAGAAAAAAGAACCTGAAACTCATATAGCAAATAAGCCTAATCAAGTTTGGACTTGGGATATAACGTACTTATCCACAGTTGTAGTAGGTCGATATTTTAAGCTATATATGATTGTGGATATATTCAGCCGAAAAATAGTAGGCTGGGAAGTTTGGGAAACGGAGACAGGAGAATTTGCTTCAATATTAGTTGAAAAAGCTATAATGAATGAAAAAATTAAGGGGAAACCACTTATATTACATTCAGATAATGGGGGACCTATGAAGTCATATACATTAAAGGCTAAATTAGAGGAATTAGGAGTCATGTCCTCATTTTCAAGACCAAGAGTAAGTAATGATAATCCTTATTCAGAAGCTTTATTTAGAACCTGCAAATATAGACCTGGTTATCCACAAGAAGGCTTTAAAACTATCGCTGACGCTAGAGAATGGGTTCTTGAATTTGTTGATTGGTATAATAATAAACACTATCACAGTGGATTAAATTTTGTAACTTCAAATTCTAGACACAATGGACTATCAGAGAAAATAATTAAGAAAAGAACAAAAGTATATGAAGCTGCTAGAGAGCTTCATCCTCAAAGATTTAATAGGGGCATAAGAAAATGGGAGCTACCTAAAACGGTATCTTTGAATCCAAGAGAGGATGTGGATAAAGCTTTGTAATCTGTGATTATAAACACATATGTATAAAACAATTTCCAGTTAATATATGGTATATATGTGTTTAAAATCAGAAAATACACACTGTGAAAATTTACAAACTAATACTAGAGAATTTCGAACAGAAAATTTCATGCGACAACATGCTTGACAAACACCGTTTTTCTTCTTCAAACATCTCATCGGGAACTCTCCGAGTTGTACCATGAACTCGTTTATTCCAATTCCTCATGAAGTGCTTTATTTCATTATTGAGCTCGTTCATGCTATCAAAACTACTACCTTTTATGAATTGCTCTTCTATGTATTGATTAGGTTTTTCTATTTTTCCTTTAGTTTGGGGTCTCATTGGAATACATGGATTTAATTCAGTTTTAAGATAGGTAGCTAACCTTAATGCAGCATCATTAAAAATTACTTCTTCACCTTTTTTATTACTAATAACTAAAGCTTTTGGATTATCAATTACTAACTCTTTTGTTACGCCTCCAAGCTCTATAAACAAGTCTTGTATAGCTTCATATATTGCTCCAGCACTAACAGACAGAGAACAAACAGCAGCCTTTTTTCTAGAATAAGATAGTATCATGGTAAAACAATAAATTTTTGTTTTTTTACCTGTAATAATGACTGCATATTCACCCCAATCAAATTGTGCTTGGTCTCCAGGTGGAGTTTCAAATCGTTGAGATGCTCTCTTACTTATCAAAATTCTTTCATCGTCTAATGTACTAAGATATCTATACACAGGATTTATGCTGCCGCTGTATCCTAATTTGCATAATTCATTGTATATCCTTGTACCATTAAAGGAATAATCTTTACTTAGATACCACAACTTGATATTTTTCTTATAGCTATCAATTTTTGTGCTTTTAGCTACTCTTGTGTATTTAGGTTCATCCTCCTTTTTTATTAAACTCTTAACTGTGTTTTTGGACATTTTTAGCTCTCTGGCTATCTGTTTTATTGGCACCCCCTTACTGTACATTTTCTTAACTGCATGCCAATCTCGCAAGTTCTTCACCCTCATTTTCCCCCTTTATGTGTTAAAATTCACATCACACATAAAGGTTATTATATTTAACTGAAGGGGTCAATTTTCGGTGTAAAAAGGGGGTCAATTTTCATTATAAATCTACAGACAACTAAGCAAAAACGATTGTAAAGAAAATTTAAATACATCTCATGTTAAGGTTCAATCTAATAACATTAATTTTTTTATTTCTTTTTTAGTAATTTAAATACATCTCATGTTAAGGTTCAATAATATAGAATGTGAAGATATAGCTGGTGCAAGCTTATTTAAATACATCTCATGTTAAGGTTCAATTTAACGTAAGTATAGGCTATCTAGTAGGGAAAGAAATTTAAATACATCTCATGTTAAGGTTCAATTAAAAGGTGGTGAAGAAGTAGAATGGCAGCAGGATATTTAAATACATCTCATGTTAAGGTTCAATTAAAAGGTGGTGAAGAAGTAGAATGGCAGCAGGATATTTAAATACATCTCATGTTAAGGTTCAATACAAATACGGTAATTCTTTTATAGAAATAAAAGTATTTAAATACATCTCATGTTAAGGTTCAATGAACTAGAAAGGGCTAAAGAAGTATTTGAAACAGCATTTAAATACATCTCATGTTAAGGTTCAATTAAATATCCACAAAGAAATATGTAAACAACTCAAATTTAAATACATCTCATGTTAAGGTTCAATTTTCTTTAACATCATGGGAGATAATTTTCCTACCAATTTAAATACATCTCATGTTAAGGTTCAATATGGTTTAAAAATTATAATATCATCAATTTACAGATTTAAATACATCTCATGTTAAGGTTCAATACAAAATCTAAATTAGCCTTTTCCTTTGCTATTCCATTTAAATACATCTCATGTTAAGGTTCAATGACTTATGGCAAAATAAAAAGTGAGGTGACAGTGGGATTTAAATACATCTCATGTTAAGGTTCAATGTAGAATTTTCAAAACTTACATCCACTTTACCATTTATTTAAATACATCTCATGTTAAGGTTCAATTAATATAACAATTACAAAAAGTAAATATACAAGTTGATTTAAATACATCTCATGTTAAGGTTCAATAGTGAAACAAGTGACAATGTAGACCATATTTACAAATTTAAATACATCTCATGTTAAGGTTCAATATATTTAGCAGAGCAAGAAGAAAAAATAAACAATAATTTAAATACATCTCATGTTAAGGTTCAATTATAATCTATTGTTACGTCACTATAAAAATGACAAATTTAAATACATCTCATGTTAAGGTTCAATAAATACCCTATAGCATTTAGACATTCGTTTATATTTAAATACATCTCATGTTAAGGTTCAATGGAATTACAAAAATTAAAAAGGAGATATGAAAAAATTTAAATACATCTCATGTTAAGGTTCAATGAAAGATATACTACTTTATTATGTAAAGATCCTTCTAATTTAAATACATCTCATGTTAAGGTTCAATGCTTGTTGCAAATGGTTTAAAGCGTCTTTCTAAAAAATTTAAATACATCTCATGTTAAGGTTCAATAATAACCTTTTCATTTTCTTGTTTTAAGCCTTGTTATTTAAATACATCTCATGTTAAGGTTCAATTTTTACTATTGTTAGTAGTGTTAGTAGTTGAATTGCTATTTAAATACATCTCATGTTAAGGTTCAATATCATTATTGACGGAGAAGTTGTTAATGAATTAAAATTTAAATACATCTCATGTTAAGGTTCAATTATATTAGAAGCCTTAATTATGTCTAATATAAGCATATTTAAATACATCTCATGTTAAGGTTCAATACTTTAAGTTCACAATTATCTCCTTTTCCATTAGGAATTTAAATACATCTCATGTTAAGGTTCAATAAGGGGTACTGAAAATCAGTAGTCGGTTCCATGTACATTTAAATACATCTCATGTTAAGGTTCAATAAAAAATAGAAATAAAAAAGAAAGGGGAAAAATATATTTAAATACATCTCATGTTAAGGTTCAATGCATAAGCAACTTTACATTTTGCTTTTACAAAACCATTTAAATACATCTCATGTTAAGGTTCAATACAAAACCAGAAGATCCTACAAAACCAAAACCAGAATTTAAATACATCTCATGTTAAGGTTCAATAATTTTTTTGTTCATTTTGCACTTTTTCAAATTTATTTAAATACATCTCATGTTAAGGTTCAATCATAGTAAATAAGCCCTTCTTCATTTTTAAGATTATCATATAACCATTGATTTTACAAGGTTTCTCTGAAATTTTTCCAACCGTTTTTGTTTTTTTGTAAAAATCAAGTTTACCTCTCTTAATCCCTTTAGCATCAATAGGTATAAGACTTTTTTTCAAAAACGAGGTTGGAAAAATATCATATACTTTTATATTATTAAATCTTCTCCAGTATCATTTTGATTTACACCTAATATTTCCTCTCCATAGACATTATTATTTATTAGCTTTATAATGCAAATAAAATCTTCACTTTGATCTATCACTTTGTTCAAATCTTTTTTCAACAAAATAAGATTTGAAGGTGTTATTTCACCTCTAAACACAGACTTTTGAAAATGAGATAAGTATTTTTTACATACTTTAAAAACTCTGTTTACCCTTTTTTCATTAACATCATAAAAAACAAAGGCATAATTAAATTTAAAGTTTCTTCCCATCACATCTTCTCCTTTAAGTTAAAAGGTTTAAATTTCCTACCCTCTAACATAAATTTAATTAGCTTATAGCAATCTAATTTTATAGCAGTTCTATAGGTTATTTTTCTTTTTAGTTTTGGCTGCAAAAATACTGTTTCCATTCTTTCCTCAAATGCTTTTATAAATATGTTTCTTCCTTCTTCGTTTAACAAACAATAATTAAGATTTTTATCAAAATGTTTTGCAATCTGTAATTGTCTTTTATTAACCAACTCAAAAATAGTTCTAAACACTATAATTGGCTTAAACACTTCGCTTACATCTAAACTTAAAGAAAATCTCCCCTCTGAGGGCTCATGCAAAAACTTATTCTCTGATCCAAGTGAGTGTTATATATTGCGGTAATAGTTTTAGCATATAACAATGTATTTCCAAAGGATATAAGCGCATTTATAGGATTATCTGGTGGCCTTTTTACCCTTTTATTCATAACAAAATCTTCTGGAAGTATGTTTTTAAATTCACTATAAAATCTCTGCCAAGTTTCACCTTCAACCTGCATTATCATTTTTATATCTGTAGCCTTATCTAAATTATCAGGCATAAAATCTTTTATCCAATCCAGTGTATCTTTTATTTTACCATTATCATGTCTATAATAATGATACAAAACTTCATATATATTATCAGCTATGCCTTTAACAAAAGCTTTTGCAATTACTAGTCTATTTTCCTTAAAAGCTTCTACCTGTTTTACAAGTAATTTTCCACTATTATATTGACCCTTAGGGTAGAATGTGCCACTATACCCTTCGTAATAATTAAAAAAATGAACAACAATATTATTTTTAGATAAAAAATCTAATAATTTAGTGTTAATACTTACTTCTGAAAGACAATAGATTTCTTTTGTGTTTTCTACAGGAATATATACATTTTTATTATTTTTTCTAAAACAAAGTGAATTATCTTTTCTTGTAAGTTCCCCCATTGATGATATATATCTAGTACTTCCCATAACTTCCTCCTATACATAGCAATATTGAAAATATGCACATTTTTTACATTTAGGTTCATTTATAACCTGTGGCGCAGTATCTTCTAGCAATAAATTTTCAATATCCTTAGTTATTTTCTCTAACTCTAATATATTTTCATCATTAAGCTCAATTATAAAAGTTTTTTTATCTTTGTTTTTTTCTACAAATTCCAATCTTCCTTTTCTTTCAATTCCTTTATCTCTTAGTACTTTTAAGTATAAAATCACCTGCCATTTAGCTGCTTCTACATCTGCATCTGATTTTTTTACTTCTGTTAAATACTCCTTAGTGAGCCTGTCAATTTTTATATTATCTATGGTAATTTCAGTTTGTTTGTTTTGATGACTTTTAACCTCATGTATTGCCTTTCCTATCTTTACATCCTCACTATTGTCCTCCAAATTAATTCTATTTCCATGAAGCCAACACTGTCTTTTACAATGAAAATAATAATTTATTAAAGTGCCATTAACTCTCATATTTCCTCCTATATAAAATCCCCAATACCTCTATTAAAATTTTCTCTGTCAAACTTTCCACTCACGAAATACTTTTCTCCATCTTCAATAAAGTAAATGTCCCCTATTCTATCATTGTAAGCAAAATCATTACTATTTACTTTGTATATAAAATAATTGAGTTTAGATGTAATCTCAGATAATTTTATTTTCTTTTCTGCATAATTTATTTTATTATTTTTTAATATTTCAATATACTTCTGCCAAATTTCATCACCATGCAGGACTGTATTTTTTTCATCATTTAGATTTATATCTCTACTTAGATATACTGTATACTCATATCTTTCATCTATAAGCTTCATCCTGTCTTCAACTTTTTTAAAATTAAGCTTGTCTATATTTTCTTCAATAAATTTATAAAAATTCAAATCATTATGTTTTTCAGCATTACGATTAAGCTCATCCAATACACAGTCATAGAAGGCTGAAAAATTTTTATCATTAAGAATATCTCTTATATTTTCCTGCATTAAATTTAAATGTTTTTCTTTTCTTACATCATTTTTGTAAATTCTTGAAGCATCATATAAGTTAAAAAAGTACACTTTGCCACCTTTTTTATTTTTGCATGAACGATTTATTCTCCCTAAAAACTGCTCTTCCGAATCTAGCATAGATATGTCTTTATACCCAATATCCATATCAATGTCTACCCCTGCTTCAATAACCTGAGTAGCCACTAATGTAATGTTTTTTTCATTTTTAACACACTTTATAATATGATTTCTATCAATACTATTGTCATCACCAGTAATTAAAAGAATTTTTCTTTTGTTTTCACCCTTATAATCTACTAAATCATGCTGCTCATTTAATTCATTAAAAAATTTAAGAGCCAACTTTTTATTTATAAATTCAATCAAAATATTATCCTGAGCTTTTTCCGCCTGATTTATAACATGCTGAAATAATTTGTCAAAAACCTCTTCTTTTTGATCTAGTAATGAAAAATCCAAAGAAACTCTATTTTTAAATATAGGATTGCTATAATATTTCTCTCTTTCTCCTATCAATTTAACTGCATTAACTTTTTCATTTGAAAGTGTATCTAAATTTGGCAGTGTGGCTGACATTATTATGATTTTAATATTTAAAAGCTTTGAATAATATTTAAAGAAAGTTATTATTTCCTTCCATATACTGTTTTTATAACTCTGTATTTCATCTAATACTATAACGCTGTTGGCAATCTGAGCAAAAGGAAATATATTTTCTTTAGAAATCCCAAAAAATAATTAAATAAACTGACATGAGTTGTGAGAATCATAGGATAATGTAGAAATTGCCTATTAAGTAAAGATATCTCATAGTTTTCATCTAAAACATCACTACTTTCTTTTTTATCTATATCTTTGTAATGAATTTTTTCAGTTTTTATTGGAACTAAAGAATTTATTACAGCTATTTTATCCATAATATCTTTACCCTTAAAAATCTTGTTAAGAGTCTCTATGTTTTGCTCTATCAAAGTGTTAAAGGGATATACATAAAATATTTTATTTATATTTTTAAATTTCTCTATAATTTTAAAACTTAAATTGAATGCAGCGTTACTTTTGCCACTTCCAGTAGGTGCTTCTAAGTAAAATATATCTCTATCAATATTTTTTAGCATACTTTTTTCTGAATCAAGAAATAATTCATCTCTCAGTACATTAATATCTTTTAAATCACTAAAATCCTTTGTTTTTCCGTAATTTTTATTTTCATATTTTCTTATACTTTTATATACATCTGTATCTTTGAAACTCTTATAAAATTCTTCTATATCCCCTATTTTGCCAAAGTCCTTTATTTCTAAGCCATTTTTAAAATTTGAAGTAGAATAATAATCACAGGCTAATAAAATTGAACTTAAAAATCTTTCATATATGTAAAAACAAATGCCTTCAAGCTTGTTTTCTTGTTCGCTATTATCTAATAGTTTTTCAGCATTTTTAAAAAGTCTATACAAAAATTTATTTTTACTATTAAAAACTATTTCTTCTTTATAAACTTTGCTGAACAAACTCAGTTCCTCGCCACATAATTTGTATCCCTCTTCATCTAAATCTAAAAATTTTTCTTTAAACCTATCAAAACTATCAAAATTACCGTGATGTTTTGATATTACATAGGCATTTAATAGCATTATAGTTCTCAAAATTCCATTTTCACTTTTTTCCTTATGCTGTTTTATTTTAATAAAATAATGATTTATATATATCAAAGAAGACAGCATAGAATGATTAGAATTATTTAAGCTACAATTGATATCCTCTTTAAAAAAATCATTTCTCATTTTGTAGTATTGAAAATTGCAGTTTATCTTCCCTAAATCATGCATATAAATAGTATTCTTAAGCATTTCTTTAAATAAAACCTTACCTTCATCACTAAATCCATTTATCATATTTATTTCAAAATTACTAAACACATTGTCTAATTCTTTATTTTCAATAATCTTATAAAAATACTTAATTGATAACTCTAAGTGTTCTTTTAAAGTTTCAGTTCTTATAATATCCTTTTCTTCATTTTCAAAAACGTGGGCATATATTTTATCACTATTTTTTATATACTCCTCCAGATTAAACTTATCTACATTATCAAAATACATTTTCTCCTCCCTAATAAAAAGGAGGGTATCCCCCTCCAAACTAAAAGAAATATATTATTTTGTCATTACATTCATAAGTTGGTGTGTCTTTTAAGCTTTCAACATCCCAATTAGTAAACACAAATGTTTCTAAATTATATTTGTTTGTTTCTTCCTCTAATGTAACTGGAAACATTTCTTGATATTTACACAATTCAACATATTCTTCATTATCAAACTCATCTTCAAATTCATCATTGTTTTGAGAAAGCTTAAAATATTTTTTCATAAAGAAACTGTCAACTTTATTAAATTTATCTGCTTTCTTAACATCTTTAATTATTTCAACATTAGTTATATCAGCTAGATGGTCATTCTTGCCTAAATAAGGTATATATTTAAATCTAAAATTCAAAAGTCTATCCTTTAATTCTTCTTCAACATCTCCCTGAACAAGAATGTATATATCCCACTTAGGTCCTTCAAGCCACTGCTCTTTAACTATAAGATTGCCACCCTGCTCCTTGGATGCATATCCAACGGAGTTATTAAAAGTTTGAACTTTTTTAGGAAAATATCCATTTTTACTCAATGGCACAATTCCGATTTTAATATTTTTAAGTTTCTCATAAAATTCTGGATATACCATCTTACCGTGGTTTTTCTGCTGATTATATCCACTATAACCATTCACAGCACCCAATATACCCATTAAAGCTATCTTATGAATGTTTCCATAAGTAAAATAATAGTAAGTATTTACATCTGGCTTTTTGAAAAAAGCTGTTCTGCCGCTTAATGTAAACTTAATAGCATCCATTTCTAAGCCTCTTCTTTTTTAGTAAATATATTAAACTTTTTAACTTCTTCTATATTTTCACCAGAATAATCAATTTCTGTAGTATATGGATTATAATATATCTCTATGTTTTTAATTCTGTCCTTTAGGCCATTAAGCATATTTCCACATCTTATTATTATTTTGTTTTTTCCCTCACATTTTTCAAAATCCACATATTGAGATAAATCTGGTAAGTATAAATCTTTTTCAGTTTCTACAAACATTGCAAATTCATTTTCACATCCAATTTTAGCATTTGTGCTAAAAGATGTTGCAGCTACCATTGCTGCTTCTTTAAATTTTTCATAATCTTCTTCTGTATATCCCTCTGTAACCCCTAGTTCCTGAAACTGATCATAAGCAGAAGGATTTATAGCAAAGGGATAAAAATAATGAGCTTCATTGCTTACGATTTTTGTTCCCAAAGTAGATGCTTTAGCTTCTTCTTTATCTTCATTCTTTTTCTTATCACCTTTATCTGATGCGTCTCTAAATGGAGATAATATCTGCTGTTCTTCTGCATTTGTTTCATCATATTTATTAAATCCCTGACCTATCTGCACTGCACCTGTTATAGAAATATTATTTCCCTCTTCTGCAAAAGTTGCTCCAAAATTTTTAACATCTATTGCAGAGAAAAGATTAGTTAAAACCTTTTGGCTGTCCTTATCTTGTTTTAAATCTTCTACACCAAAAATATACTCATATCTTTCTTTTAATGACCTAGGTATAAGCTCAGTTTCTCCTTTTTTATTCTTCTGAAGTCTTATAGATTTTATATATAAGACTTTTTCACCATTGTTCTCCCACATTTTCTTCATAGGATACTTTTCTGCCTTATCACTTCCAAATACATCTCCTGAAGAAGTTGTCTTTGGATATCCAGTAAAATCAGCATTCCAATTGCTCATACGAGAAGCTATTCCTAAAACTCCATAAACTCTTTTATCCATTTTAATTTTCCTCCTTATTTACATTGTTATCTTCGTTCTCTTTCTTCTCATAAATCAAACTACTGTTAAGATATCCTGCAATTACTATGTCTTCTTGAATTTTACCCTGAGGCACGTAAGATGCTATCATACAATATAAATTTTTAAATTTTATATTTCCAGTTTTAATTGTATAATTGTATTTTTTATATAATTTCTTTAATTCATCTTTAATTCTCATATCGGTTTTAGCATTAATTATTGGATTAGCTAAGGAATGTACTTTATTTTTGCCTTTACTTAAAGAAATAAAATAACTAGTAAGTTGTCCTACTGAAAAATAATACTCACTGTCACTCTCTATTGATGGTGTATCTTTTTCATTTAATTTTGCCCTCAATGATTCTTTTATCCCTTTCAAAATGTCAGCCATATTATCCCCTCCTTCAAAATAATTTTTAAGTGAACATCTTAAATTAAACTGATCACTTGACTTAAATAAATATCCATTACTTATATTGCCTTTAATTAAATCTAGGCTACAGCCGTTTAATATTTTCCATACATTATTTTTATTTCCTTTATAAAACCATGAAAACAGTGTGTTTCTTGCTAACAATATATTTTTCTTTAAAATACTATCGTTTATATTCATATCTTTAGATTCAGTAAAATAATTAGATGTTAAGAATTTACTAAAAAACACTTCATTTATGATATCTTTCATTGTACTTAATTTATTTATAGTTCTATATTCAATTTTTGATTTTTCTAACTCTAATGCATTCTTTAGTTTAAATTGCCTTATATTTTGGCTATAATTTCCTATGGTATCAAAATCGTGAATTTCTACCTCTTTACCTTTTTTTATCCTTAAATAATAGCCTTGAAAATCATCTTTCGGCATTTCATCATTTTTTAGTGTAAAAATTTCATCATCGTTTATATATATATTTGTTTTACCTATTGAAACTTGATTCATTAAGAAGTCAAAAATTTCTTCTGCATTAAAACTTTCTCTTTTGTCAATAAATATGGTACTTTAACTTTTCTGCTTTTATTTTCTAGATACGGTTTCTTAGCATTTAATCCCATGTTATCATTTGGAAGACCGTATATCCCAGAATTAGTTGTAATATTATAATCATTACTGTTATATATATTAGGAATTATATATTTTTCACTTTCTTTTTTATAATCTTCTAAATTATATTTGAATAAAATCTTTAAATGCGATTTATCTTTACTGTCTTTTTCAACTAAGTTATATAAATTGTTTATAATCCATTCTTGAATTTTATCTATTCTTTCTTCATCAGCTTTGCCATATTTTTTTTCAATTTCTTCATAGAGCTTTTTTGCATTAGGCTTGCTATATTTTTTTACAGGATTTCTTAATATATCATAATACTTTGCTATCTTTTCATTAGTTATCTTTCCATTATGAACATTTTCCTTTTTTACAAAGAAAGACATATAATTATTGCTGTGTATATTTTTATCGCTTAACGCTTTATTAGAATCTAAATATTTACTCATATAATCGGCTTCACATATAAAATCAAAATAATCTATAGATCTATCTATTTCTCTTGTCTTTTTATCCATCTTTATATTTTCTCTATCAATTATATTAAATCCATTAAAAGGATCTACTATCACATATTCGCCGTCAACAGGAGTATATGAATCTGTTATTAGCTTATCCCCGTATTTTTTATACTGTTTCTCAAAGGTTTTTATAACATCTTCTAACATTCTCTCACCTCCTATACCCACCTATAATTTACAAATCCGTACCCTCTTGCATTAATCTCTAAAAGCCCTGTTCCAAGTGACAAATAGGCTAATTTTTGAGCCATTTCATTGTCTGCAACTTTTAGTGTTATTTTGTCACCTAAAAGATGAATGTTTTTATATTTACAAGAAATAGGCTTTTTATTGTCAAACCTTATCATATTAAACATTTCAAAATTTTCATCTATTTTTGTATTAAATAGCTGATTATATTTTTTTATAATATTTTCTTTTATTCTTTTTTCATATTCATCTAAAGATAAATTACCTTTCCAGTATCCACTGTCTGTTTTAACTATTACAGGAGTTATAGAATATATTTTTTCAATGGGCCTTTTAGGAATTATTTTTGTTTCTAGAGTTAACACTTTTATAGAGTCTGTGTATTCGTTTACAAGATTGTCTCTTAAATACTCTTGTAATTTATCATCTATAGTTCTTACCTTAACTGTATATATAGTTCCCTCTTTATAAATTTTACTTTTCTCCAGTTGAAAGAAGGAATTAAATGTATAATTCTTGAATCTATTAGTTGTATGTACACCTAAAAAATTTTCTTCTTTAGTTAAAGTTTTATCTATTAATTTTGATATTTTTTCTAGTGCATCTTTTGCAGAGATATCTTTTAATAGATACACTTTTAAATTCATTTCATATACCTTCATTTTTTCACCTCCTATTTTCATTATATTCCAATTTTAAAAATTGTCAACGTCTATTATTATATTTATTACTGAAATATATCTTAAACATCCTAAATAAAAATTTAGAACGTTTAAGATAACATCTTATGTTATGGTTCAAATAATATTATAAATGCAATTAATATCACTATTATAATATTGATTACATTTAAATACATATAATGTTGCGGTTAATTATTCTATGATACCATACTTTTAAATTACAGTAAATTAAGTATTAACCTATCTCAAACTTCTTCCCTCCCACCACTAAAAATAAAATTTGCAGCAAATCATAGATTTAGGCTCTAAATTTATGAAATTCAGGTTCATTTCTTCACCTGAGTAAGTGACTCACACCAAATCATAGATTTGGGCTCTAAATTTAAGAAACTCAGATTCATTTCTTCATCTGAGTAAGCGATTCGCACCAAATCTTAGATTTGGGCTCTCTGCTTAAATACATCTCATGTTGAGGTTCAACATAGTATACCGCTTGTAGATATTTCTATAAATTTATTTAAATACATCTCATGTTAAGGTTCAACACCCAATCATTTTTAATCAAATCTTCCACATTAGATTTAAATACATCTCATGTTAAGGTTCAACTATTTGTAATTTCTTTGTTTTTCGTCACGTCTATGATTTAAATACATCTCATGTTAAGGTTCAACGATATTACAACTTTAAAAGCTACAAGCACTACGCAATTTAAATACATCTCATGTTAAGGTTCAACGATATTACAACTTTAAAAGCTACAAGCACTACGCAATTTAAATACATCTCATGTTAAGGTTCAACACAATATGGACTTTGTTTTATACTAATATCAATGATTTAAATACATCTCATGTTAAGGTTCAACTCCATCAAATTCTTCTTCAAAAATATTACAAATTATTTAAATACATCTCATGTTAAGGTTCAACGAAGATAATTTTTAATCGAAAGCAGGTGATAAAAATTTAAATACATCTCATGTTAAGGTTCAACTAAAAATTGCTATGTATAAGATATTAACAGAAGTATTTAAATACATCTCATGTTAAGGTTCAACTAAAATAAATAATAAAAAAAGAGGAGATTAAATAATTTAAATACATCTCATGTTAAGGTTCAACAATTATAGTCGCTTCGACAACTTCATCTTCTGCTATATTTAAATACATCTCATGTTAAGGTTCAACTAAAGAATTAAGAAAAGGTTTTTTGATTATATAAAATTTAAATACATCTCATGTTAAGGTTCAACAGAATCATTACAAGATTTTAGTAATTTATTATTAAAATTTAAATACATCTCATGTTAAGGTTCAACGGCTTTGTCCAACCCCCTA